>NZ_JAOWGQ010000038.1:0-74055 GCF_030333085.1 Citrobacter sp. Cpa228
CTTCAGAGGGTATATCCCCGCGAAAAACACTGAACAGTATTATTCATAACTCCGGCATGTCTATTAGATTCACTATTGATAAGTCAGAAAAATCGCTACAAGGTGAATATGAACTATGTATAACCAAGGACACGGATGGAGCATACTCACTGAAGATTAGTGAAGAAAACGTATCTGAACAATTAGAATTACAATTAAGTGAAGCGCAGTTCATATCAGGAGCCAGATATTTTAGCACCATATATTTTCTGGATAAAAACAACCTATCAGAAGCCGGACAAAAATATATTGATACGGGATGCCTCGATCTATCAGGGGAAGATTTAAGCGAACTTGATATGAGCGATTTGGATTTGAGTAATGCTGACCTTTCCGGGGCAAATCTAAGTAGAACAAGTATAGAAACTGAGCAACTACTTGATACTAGTTTAATACGTGACAATTTTAGCGAAGATAATCAGCGTGAAGCAGCAAAAAAGTTGAGTGAGATAATGTTGTTGGAAACAAATAATTTCAATAATTTCAATAATTTCAATAAGTTCGATAAATTATTCGAATCCGTTAAGAACATGGCTAAACCAGAGTGTCAACAATTGTTTAGTAAAACATTGATTGAAGAAAAAAATTCGAACATAGTGGTTTCATATTCAATCGCAGGAAACATTATTGCCAGGCCACGTATTCAATTTGCGGATTTGGCGTATTAGTCGCGACTTGATCTGACACTGGACCTTGAAAGGTTGAGAGTTACCGGTTTTGATATGGGTGTCGAATCCTTATACAAAACACGAGGTAACTCTCATGCTTCATGCTAACAATCCCGTCATCAAACACAAAGCCGGTTTGCTCAATCTGGCTGATGAACTCAGTAATGTATCGAAAGCCTGTAAAATCATGGGCGTCTCACGCGATACATTTTACCGTTATCGCGAACTGGTTGATGAAGGTGGCGTGGATGCACTGATTAACCGCAGCCGACGTGCGCCCAATCTCAAAAATCGGACAGACGATGCCACTGAAAACGCCGTGGTGGATTACGCCATTGCGTTCCCGGCACATGGTCAACAATGAACCAGCAACGAACTGCGCAAACAAGGCGTCTTCATCTCCGGAAGTGGTGTCCGTTCCGGCTGGTTGAGACACTGCCTTGAGAACTTCAAAAAACGTCTGAAAGCGCTGGAAGAAAAAGTGGCGCGTGATGGCATCGAACTGACCGACGCACAGATAGTCGCACTGGAACGAAAAGAAAGTGATGACGAGGCCTGTGGCGAAATTGAAACCGCTCATCCGGGTTATCTGGGCTCACAGGACACGTTCTATGTGGGTAACCTGAAAGGCGTCGGGCGTATTTATCAGCAGACGTTCGTTGATACGTACTCTAAAGTTGCCCATTGCAAGCTCTATGTCACTAAAACACCAATTACAGCGGCTGACCTGCTCAATGATCGTGTGCTGCCATTTCATGAATCTCAGGGGCTGCCGATGCTGAGAATACTGACCGACAGAGGAACAGAGTTCTGCGGTAAGGTGGAACAGCATGACTACCAGCTTTATCTGGCGATAAATGATATCGACCATACGAAAAAGAAAGCGATGTCCCCGCAGACGAACGGTATCTGCGAGCGGTTCCACAGGACAATATTGCAGGAATTTTATCAGGTAACGTTCCGCAAAAAACTGTATGGTGCTCTCGATACATTACAAACGGATCTTGATGAATGGCTGGCTTATTATAATAATGAGCGAACTCATCAGGGAAAAATGTGCTGTGGGCGGACACCAATGGAAACATTACTTGATGGAAAACGCATCTGGGCTGAGAAAAATTTAAGCCAGATGTAATCTGACAGATACCTGTATAAATAACCGGTAACTGTCAGATCAGGTCTGAGCTAATACAAGTCATAGGTACAACCCTGATGAAGTTCTCTGACGGATTCACACGCCTATGGCCATCTGTAGCAACTATTGTGTGCTACTGCACGGCCTTTTATCTTCTCTCCCAGACTCTGTCGACCATTCCAACAGGTATTGCGTACGCAATTTGGTCAGGTGCTGGAATCATATTAATCAGCCTTTTGAGCTGGTTGGTAAGTGGGCAAAAACTTGATTTTCCGGCGATCGCAGGCATGCTTCTTATTTGTGCTGGGGTTCTGGTTATTAATATTTTTTCAAAATCCTCCCCACATTGATTCTCTTATCTTGCTCTTGTAGGAAAAGCGCATATGAAAATACCAAAACTCCATACAGAACGCTTGCTGTTAAAACCATTAGAAGCCGAAGATGCCTCGCAGATTCAGGTGCTTTATCCACGCTGGGAGATAGTTCGCTATATGGTTTCCTCAGTACCCTGGCCCTATCCTGATAACGGTGCGGAGAATTACGTCAATAACATTGCCCTGCCTGATATGAAAAAAGGGATTGCGTGGATCTGGACTATCAGACTCCGTGAGGCCCCTGACGCTCTCATAGGTTTAATTTGCCTTTATGACGTTGAGGATAATAACCGTGGATTTTGGTTAGATCCGGAATATCAGGGTCAGGGTTTTATGCGTGAGGCCAGTAATGTCGCTACGGATTACTGGTTTAATACGTTAAATAAGACGGTATTGCGTGCGCCGAAAGCCTCTCTCAATATCCGTTCCAAACGTATTTCAGACAGTAGCGGCATGCGGCTTATCAAGACGGAAAAGAAAGAGTATGTCAGCGGTTTGCTGGATTCTGAACTTTGGGAAATCACGCGCGACGAATGGAACGCTCATCAGGTTGGTTAATATAAATTATGGAATGTCCATAACTGAACCGCAGAGAATTTCTGTTCTTCGCAAAAGTTCATCGCCTCTTGAATCAGTTTTCTACCCAATCCACTGCCGCGACAGCCATCATCGAGAATAAACCAGCGCAAATGCGCTTCATTCGTTTTGCCCTGCACCAGTTCGGTAATCAGGAGCCCGGTGGAGCCGACGAAATTGCGCAAACCTGTCACATCAACTACTGTGTGGGCTTCCCGATGTTTGAGAAAGTGGAAGTCAACGGTGCCGCTACGCACTCGGTATTTCGTTACCTGAAAGACGAATTACCCGGCGCGCTGGGTGGGCGGATCAAGTGGAATTTTACTAAGTTCCTGATCGGGCGTGACGGCAAGCCGCTCGAGCGTTTTCCCCCTTTCACTACCCCAGAGAAAATAGAAACCACTATCCTTACAGCGCTTAAAGTCTGAGTGCCCCTGTAATTCAAACCGACCCTGGTATGCTCCAGTTCGCTGTCTGAATAAAAAACACGCTGCAAAATCAACAAAATATAATCAACTTGCTTAATTACTCTGCAATCGCGTGAAAACATGCAGAAAAATGCTAATTCCCTCTTGCCTCATTCGGTCTGTGCCGCTAATATTCGTCCCCGTTGTCACCTACAACGTTGCGTTCATAGCTCAGTTGGTTAGAGCACCACCTTGACATGGTGGGGGTCGTTGGTTCGAGTCCAATTGAACGCACCATTTGCGTCCGTAGCTCAGTTGGTTAGAGCACCACCTTGACATGGTGGGGGTCGGTGGTTCGAGTCCACTCGGACGCACCAAATCATATCCCTTTGATTTGGTGCCTTTTAACTTAGAAAATTCTCAAACGTTCTCCTGAAACACATCTTATTCTTTGCGCAGACAAGCAAGATACTTCTGCACCGATCGCACCACAATCTGTCTGACATTGGATTTAATATCCTGACCTTCAAACGCGCCATAGAGTCGGTCGAATCTGACATCCTGTAACGCGCGCATAATGTGGATAACCGCGCTTGCCGGCAATGGCAGCATATTGGGGTAGCTCCACATAAACGACACTGCATCCGCACCGGGAGCGACCTGCAGAATATCGCCCACGAGGATTATCCCCACCCCATCATCAATATGCATAATACTCCCCCCCCGCAAAATGTCCGCCCAGGCGTAACAACGTTATAATGCGTTATAGCCCCTTGCGTATCGTCACAGGACATTCCGCAGGTCTCACACAAGATTGTCATTTGTCTTCCCCCTGTACGCATGCCCTCTTCCGTTCCCGTTCAGGATCTTTCATTACGGTCAAAGCATCGAACAAAAAAAGACAGCGTCAGCATCCCCCCCGCACGCTGGATCAAATAACCCTTTGAAAGTGAATACAACACCAAATGATGCCAACGAAATGGCATCATCAGATGCCTTCAAAATCCCTTGTGCAGAGCGTACCATTCATCTTCTTCACATAACCGCCATAGCCCAGAGATCAGATATCATGCCCTCTTCAATCACCCTGCTTGCTGCGGGAAGTTTACGACTGGCATTTACCCCACTGCTCAAGCAGTTCACCCGCCTTAGCGGCATTGAGGTCAACGTCGGCTATGGCCCGGCAGGCTTGCTGCGCGAGCGTATTGAAGCCGGGGATCCGTGCGCACTGTTCGCCAGTGCAAATCGGGCACATCCGCAACGGCTACTGGACACACACCAGGCCGTTTCCACACATACACTGTGCTGGAATCAACTGGGTCTGGTCACCAACCGGCGCGGTGAGTGGCTGGATTTACTCCGCGACCCGGCGCTGCGTATTGGCACATCCACACCGGGCTGCGACCCTTCCGGTGATTATACCTGGGCATTTTTCGACAACATGGATGCACTGGAACCAGGCCTTGGACGACAGCTTCGTACACGCGCCCTGCAACTGGTTGGTGGCCGCGATACGCTCAGCATCCCGCCTGGCGAATTGGCAAGCTGTTGGCTTCTTCGCCAGGGGTTGGCCGATCTGTTTATTGGTTACGCACATTATGCAAAAGCGCTCGGTTCACCGTCCGATGTTCGCTACGTTGCTATTCCTGCTGAACAGAACATCTTGTGTGAATACCAACTGGCGGTGCTCGATGCTTCTGAAGAGGTGATGAGACTGGTTAAATTTATGCTTGCCCACGACGGTCAGGCATTCCTGACCGCCGCCGGTTTCTTGCCTGTTAGCGGTGGATAGCAAACAGCGGCGCAAGAAACGGAGTCTGATAGTTTTCCACACTGAATTTTCTCAATGGCAGGCCATAGGCCTGGAACAGATTGTCTTCTGTCACCACGCCGTCCGTCGGCCCTGCCAGCCATTTTCCCTCAGGAAGCAACAGCAGCGTATGAGTTGCAATCTGTAAGGCGTGCAACGGATCGTGCGTCGAGAAAAGCACGCTACAGCCCTGCCGGTGTGCCAAATCGCTGATGAGCTGCAGCACGACCTGCTGATTGGCAAGATCCAACGCTGAACATGGCTCATCAAGCAACAGCGTCTGGCATTCTGTAACCAGAGCACGGGCAATCATCACCAGTTGCTGCTGACCGCCAGAAAGTGAGCTAAACGATGTGGTGGCGAGATGCGCAATGTTTAGCTGTTCCAGCGCCTGCTCCGCCCGTTGTTGATCCTGGCGGCTCGGCTGAGCAAACAATTTTACGTGCTGCGCCCGCCCCATCAACACCACGTCGCTCACCGTATAGGGAAACGGCAGATGGCAATGCTGGGCCACAATGCCTATCCCCCCATGAACGTCAATACTCCCGCCCAGCGCGGGTCGCGTGCCCGTTAGCGTATCCAGCAGCGTGCTCTTACCCAGACCGTTTCGCCCAAGCACCGCCCAGATCTGGCCTTTCTGACACTGAAAAGTGAGGGGGTCAAACAGTGGAGAGCGATAGCCATAGCTAAGCTGATTCACGCTGAGCGCAATAGATGTCATTGTTTCCCCCGACGACTGGTACGAATGAGCAAGAAGGCAAACAGCGGTGCGCCGAGCAACGCGGTGATGATCCCAAGCGGTATTTCCGCATGCATCAGAGTGCGGGCGATATCATCAACCGCAATCATAAAACCACCTCCCATCCAAAAAGCACACGGGAGCAAGCGACGATGATCAACCCCCACCAGCAACCGCGCAAGATGGGGAATAACCAGCCCAACCCAGGCAATGCTGCCACTGACCGCCACCTGAGCGGCAACTAAAAACGCGCAGCACACCAGCACGCTACGCCGCAGCGGAACCACCGCCACGCCCAGCGCTTTAGCATCTTTATCATTGAGCGATAACAGATTTATCCGCCAGCGCAACTGGTATAATATCGTCGCCGCAATGGATACCGGGATCGCCAGCAGCAGGACTTTATGCCAGTTAGCCGTGGCAAAACTGCCCAGCAGCCAGAATACGATGTTCGGCAAGGTTTCTTCCGTATCGGCCTGGTATTGAATCAGGCTCACCAACGCGGCAAAGAAACCACTTAAAATAATGCCAGACAAGATCAGCACCAGCGTATTTTCCAGCCCTTGTAAGGCCGCAATGGCATACACCAGAATGAGCGCCGCCAGACCGAAGAAGAAGGTTGAACCCATCATCAGCCACGGCTCAAGGCCCAGCAGAATGGCCAGCGTCCCGCCGAAGGCCGCCCCCGAGGTTACGCCTATGATGTGCGGGTCGACCAATGGGTTGTGAAACACCCCTTGCAAGGTAGCGCCGCACAATCCCAGCGCCCCCCCCGCCAGCAACGCCATCAGAATACGCGGTAGTCTGACTGTCCATATCACCTGACTGGCAATACCCTGCGCATCGCCAAAATGGGTGAGTTGATAAAACACTTCACGTAGCGACAGCGGATATTGTCCAAGACACAGCGAACTGACCCCCAGCACCAATACCCCTGCTATCAGTAACGATTGCAGGGGGAAACCCCGTTTACTTAGCAGCATCAGACTGCCAGTTCACACGATAAAAACGTTGATAGTAATCCTGCGCCTGCGCATCCACATCGACATTTTTATAGGCATCCGGGTAAAGTTTTTTGGCCATCCACAGCTCACCTATTGCCAACGCTTCCGGCATCGGATAGCCCCAGGCTTTGGCATATTCAGGCATCAACCAGACACGATGATTTTTCACCGCATCAATACCCTGCCAGTTAGGATCGTTTTGGATCTCTGTGACCACCTGCGGATATCGGTCCTGAACAAAAATCACCTGCGGGTTCCACGCCAGCACCTGCTCAAGCGCCACCTGACGTGCACCTTTCACGCTGGCCGCCGCCACATTTAACCCACCCGCATGTTGCATCATCAGGCCGGTGTATTTCCCGGAACCGTAGGTCATAAGGTCAGGGTTAGCCATATAAATGCGAACCTTTTGCGCTTCCGGTATGGCAGCAACTGGCGCATTGAATTTTGCTCGCGCCGTAAAGACGTAATTGATCAGCGTTTCCGCCTGCGTTTTACGCCCGACCACATCCGCAATCAGGCGGATCCCCTGCTTTAAGCCTTCGTTGTAGACCTGCTCTTCATCAGCCATCGTCGGGTTCATTTTATTCTGTTGCCCGGCAATATCCTGACGTAACGAGATAGCCACCACCGGGAGACCGGCATTCTGAATCTGCTGGATCATCTCGGCGGGCGCATAGTTGGCGACAAACACTACCTGCGGATGAATCGCCAGCAAACTTTCGATATTCACGCTGGTGAGATCGCCAGGCGTAGGCAGCGTAGTTATTGTCGGCATAAACCGGGCAAACTCAGGCCCAAGCTGTTTTTTCCAGCTCGACATCACGCCGACGATATCCTGCGCAGCATCCAGTTGCACCAGAATATTCAGCGTCTGGTGTTGCAGCACAACCACCTTATCGACATGGTCAGGGATTGTAACCTGACGCCCAAGCTGATCGGTGATAGTGCGATCCGCCTGTGCGGAAAAGGCAAAAAACATGCTGGCGCAAACCAGCACAAAAGAGCGAAGAGTTAACATAGATACCATCTGGACTGGGAAAAATTCGATATGCATTAAATTATATAACGTGATAGCTGGCAACCCATTATCGCCAGACACGGTATACCGCCACGCGGTTCGTCACGGCAAATACAGTGTGTAACCCTGAACTGGCCTGCATTTGCCCGTCAGCGTTTCCCGCTTTACCCCTGTGGGGGTAGCCCGGCTAAAATCCGCATCGCCTGCGCCTCGCTAAGCGAATAATCAAAAAACTGGCGGTAAAAATCGCGGGTTACGTTAACCATATCCAGACCGCTAAACAGTGTTGGATGCAGCGTTGACGCGGCCCACAGCAGCTGTAACGCGCTTTCGGTTCCATAGCGATCCCAGGGGAAGACGCCCGCCGGATTGCGCCAGACTTTGCCCTGTTTCACCGCGTTAAGCTCTTTGAACAACGCTGCATAAGGTGAACTGGCAATATCGCCACATCCCGCCCCGAGAATAATCACCTCCGGCTGCCAATACAGCACCCGCTCGGGTGAGACTTCTTTCATGTTACCGTCCACTTCCCCGGCGACGTTCCGCCCACCAGAGAGCGCAATCCAGGTATCAATCAACGTGTTTCTACCGTCGACTTTCAGTGGGTTCAGCGACTGAATGTGCAGAACCCGCGGGCGCTGATTTTCCGTTAATGTCGCCGTTTTCGCGCGAACATCCGCAATAGTGCGGGTTAAAAATTGATTATATGCCACCGCCCTGGCGCGAGCCTGATCCGTGCCTAACACGTCCGCCGTGGTCGTGACTGACTTTTCCATCGAAGGATAATCAGTAAATGCCATTTCCAGCGTCGGGATACCCGCCTGGTTGTAACTCTGCGCATCCCCCTTGCCCTTTGCGACAAACAGAACATCGGTATGCAGAGCCAGCAGGGCCTCGCTATTGAATGACGTCCCGTGAATTTGTAAGGCCTGATTCAGCGATGGGTTTATTTTGAACATCCACGGCTGGCTCTGTGGATGGTTGACGGTGGCGACAATCTGACGTCCCGCCCCCAGCGTCATCAACACCGAGTGATGGGCAAACCAGCTATCCGCAATACGTTGAACTTGTGTGGGGACGGTTACAGTGTGACCGGCATCATCCACAACCTGACGCGTGGCCAGGGCGGGAAACGCCAGCCACACACAGAGCAACCATGTGTGGCACGTTTTCATCAGCAATCCTTAAAAATCAACCTGAACGGAAATCTGCGCCTGACGTGGGGCGCCAAGTTGCGCACTGGCCGCCCCGGCCCCCGTATAACCCGTCAACGCGCCGGGGACAATGTTGGTCCAGTAGCGGCGGTCGGTCAGGTTAGTGATATCAAACCGGAAGGTCGTGGGCGTGTTCCACAGTCTGGTGGCATAACGGCTACCAATATCCACCGTGGTATAACTGCCTACCCAGGTATCATTCGCGTTATCGGTAGCCCGACGTCCGACGTAATGCACGTTGGCATCCACATCCAGTCCCTGAACCTGTTCAATGCTATAGACTGCCAGCACATTCGAGGTAAAGCGTGGCAAGCCGACAACCTGCTTGCCATCTGCACTACTGGCGGCAGTATTGTGCAGCATGGGGTCCAACCAGGCGGCTCCCCCTAACACCCGTAAATTTTCTGTGATATGCCCATCGGCCATCAGTTCCAGCCCGCGGTTTTTCTGCGTACCGTCCTGAGCAAATTCGCCGTTGTCGTTGGTATAAGCGAAGGGACGTTTTGCTTCAAATAGCGCCGCGGTGAGCAGCAGATCTTTGACGGGCGCATATTTTGCCCCCACCTCTACCTGATGGCTGCGATACGGATCCAGTACGTGTCCTGCGTTGCTGGCCCCGGCAGGTGCGGTATCGCCCTGCTGCAAACTGTCAGCCCAGGTGGTGTACAGCGTGACGTTCTCAACCGGTTTATACATCAGGCTGGCGGAGCCGCTCATGCCGTTATCCTTTTGGCGACTGGTTTCATGACCGGATTTGTTATAATTGCTGACGGTAAACAGGTTTTCGCTACCAGACAGCAATAAACTCCATTGTGGAGTGAAATGCAGCGTATCGCTTAACAGAAATGCATGCTGCGTAGTGGTCGCCGAATGATAGCGATTAGTAAAGTCAGGATAAGGCGGGCGCGGATAGTCGGGATGTTGATCAAGTGAAGAATGCCCCAGCGTAAAAGTTCCCCCATTTCTCGGGTTATAGTTTTTCCATACAAATCCGCGCATTCCGGTCGCGATATCCTGCGTCAACCAGCCGGAATCAATGCTGCCGGTCAGGTTCGCTAAATAGCTGTTGATCGTAAAGCGACTGGCCGCTGAATTCGAGGTCGTGGTGGTGTAGTGACCCCGATTATCCGTCAGGGTGTTGGTTACTGCCGTCGATTCACGGTCAGCAACCTGGTGTAAGGCCCCCAGATCCAGCATCCAGTTACCGTCAAAATCATGCTTGATGTGCATGTCCGCAGTGGTCGTTTCATCATCATGACCTGCATATGACTGACCATATTTACTGTTCGTCGGATCGAATGCCGAAGGAAACTGCACGCCTTTTGCCAGCGCAAAGCTGCCTAGCATGCCTTTTTCATAATAGTGGTAATAGCTGAAATTACTCTCCAGCACGGTTTTATCGGTCAGCTGAAAATCCAGGCCCAACCCCGCGTACTGCCGACGAACATGACTATCGGTGGTGTAACTGTGCCCTTCATCATTCATCAGGTTGAGGCGGTACTTCACTCTGTCTCCCGCGTCGACAGGCCCGCTGAAATCCATTGATGCCAGCGTTCCTGACCCTGTACCTTGCCCTACGGTAACCCGATGCAGTGGCGTATCCAGAGGGCGTTTCGAGACCAGATTAAACATCCCCGCCGGGTTGGCTGGCCCGTACAGTGAACCCGCGATACCACTCAGCACGTCTATATTCTGGAACTGCTCTGTCGGATATTCGGTGGTGGAAACGGCATTCAGCCCATCAATCATATGGTTTTGCACCACGCTCCCTTGCATGCCACGGGTTTGTGGTCGAACACCCTCTCCCTGCACGGACGGTATGTAGCGATAAACATCCTTAACATCTTTGATTTGTTGCTGATCAATCACTTTTTTCGACAGTGTTTGTACCGACCACGGAACATCAATTAACTCTCGCTGGCCCAGGCTACCGATCATCGCCTTTTTTTCAGCCGCCGCAGGCTCCTGCCCGGGGAAAGAAGATTGAGCAGGCGCGGAGGCAGTAACGGTAATGGTGTCATCAGCATGGGCCGACAGGGGGGCAGCAAGACAAGAAAAAGTCAGCAACCCGGAGGCAATTGGGGTGATTTTGCAATTTAACATGTGTTGATTCAATTCGTTAGATAGAAAGACTGGCGGTCGCTAACACAAGCGCCTTCTCTTGCGGGGCACGTTTATTATATTTGTATGATGAATAGAATAGGCCTAATCGATATATATGTAAATATATAACGATGGGAACTGACGAATTGGCGACAATAAAAAAGCCGACGGTAATGGCTACTGTCGGCTTTACACACGATCGGTGCTGAACGAAATTACTTCATCGACGTTTTGATTATCTCTAACGCTTTTGCAAACTGATCCTGCGGGATAGTCAGTGGGTAAAGGAAGCGGATCACGTTGCCATACTGGCCGCAGGTTAACAGCAGCAGCCCCTGCTCGAGCGCTTTTTTCTGCACGCGCTGCGCGGCGGTAGCACTGGGTTCACCCGTGGCCGCATCGCAGAATTCAGCGGCAATCATCGAGCCTAATCCCCGCACTTCGGCAAGTTCAGGACATACTGCACGCGCATCGGTCAGCACAGCACACAGTTGCTCGCCAAGAGCTGCCGCACGCTGGCACAGCTTTTCATCACGGATAATATCCAGTACCGCATGAGCTGCCGCAATCGATAGCGGGTTCCCGGCGTAAGTCCCCCCCAGTCCACCCGGCGCGGGCGCATCCATAATATCGGCTTTGCCTACGACACCCGACAACGGCATCCCACCCGCAAGGCTTTTTGCCATGGTCATCAGGTCTGCTTTATCAGCATAGTGATCCATCGCAAACAGCTCCCCGGTGCGGGCAAACCCACTTTGCACCTCATCGGCAATCATCACGATGCCATGCTCATCGCAGATACGGCGAATTGCCGCGACAAATTCCTCCGGTGCGACAACAAAGCCGCCTTCACCCTGGACGGGTTCGAAGATAATCGCCGCGACCTGGCTCGGATCGATATCCGCTTTAAACAAACGCTCTATCGCTTTAATCGAGTCTGCAGTTGAAATCCCCTGCAGCGCAGAAGGATACGGCGCATGGTAAACGGACCCCGGGAACGGGCCGAAACCTTTTTTGTATGGCGCCACTTTGCCGGTTAACGCCATCGTCATGTATGTCCGCCCGTGGAAACCACCGCCAAAGGCGATAACGCCAGGGCGACCGGTGTGAGCGCGGGCAATTTTAACCGCATTTTCCACGGCCTCAGCCCCGGTGGTAAAGAATGTCGTTTTACGCTTACCGTCAATTGGCGCCACGGCGTTGATTTTCTCCGCCAGCGATACATAACTTTCGTAGGGAACAATCTGATAAGCCGTATGGGTAAAGGCTTGCAGTTGCGCTTCAACGGCCTGCACCAGACGCGGATGGCGATGCCCGGTGTTCAGCACGGCAATCCCGGCGGCGAAATCAATATACTGACTGCCTTCAATATCGGTAATCGTGCTGTTTTCAGCCGACTGGGCATAAAAATCACACATCACACCCACGCCACGTGGGGTGGCATCCAGACGACGTTGTTGCAGGTTTTTATTGTTCATTCTCTACACCTTGTCCATAGACACAATTGGTTGAATTACCCTTTAAATTTAGACGCCATCTGGTACTTTAATCGAGAGCCAAATCGTTTTATTTTAAGGATCCAAATGCGTTCACTTGCCGGAGATGTGATCAAGCATGCATTTAGCCAGCAGACTGACGAGAAGCTGCATCGTCGCCTGTATGCCGCCATCTGTAGCTGCATCCTTGAGGGGGGCCTGAAACCCGCTACCCGCATGCCCCCTTCACGCGACCTGGCGAGTGAGCTGGCGTTATCACGGAATACTGTCCTGCGGGTTTACGAGCAGTTGCAGGCCGAAGGCTATATCTCCGCGCGCACCAGCAGCGGTACATTTGTGACCGACAGCGTGCTGGACAATCTCGGTCTGGCCCCTAATAAACCTCCGGTTTCACCTGCGACACGTGAAGACCACGCCAGTTTGTCCTCCCGTAGCCTTGAACTGCTAGGGCATGCCAGCGCCAGCCCTCGCCAGTGGGGGGCTTTTATTCCTGGTGTACCGGACGTGAATTCTTTCCCGCATCGCGCACTGAAAAAGATTCAGGATCGGTTGGCAAGGCGGCTACGCCCGGAGTTTCTCACCTACGATGCCACTGGTGGTTTGATTGAACTGAAAGAAGCGCTGGCGGATTATCTGCGCACCGCACGCGGCGTGCGCTGTACGCCAGATCAAATATTGATTACCGAGGGTATTCACCAGGCGTTGGATCTGGTAACCCGCTCGTTGTGTAATCCTGGCGATAATACGTGGATTGAAGAACCCGGTTACTGGGGAATAAAAAACATTCTGCGCATCAATGCCGTCAACTTTTCGGCCATCCCGGTTGATGAACAAGGCATGGTTCCGCCTGCTTGCGTCGAACCTGCGCCGAAACTTATTTTTGTGACACCGTCACATCAATATCCGCTTGGCCCGGTAATGAGCCTTGGTCGACGACGGCAGCTACTCTATCAGGCTCGTGAAACGCACAGCTGGATTGTGGAAGATGACTACGACAGCGAGTTTCGTTTTTCCGGCCAACCCATCCCGTCATTGCAGGGACTGGAAGAAGATGCTCCGGTTATCTATATCGGCACCTTCAGCAAGACCCTCTATCCGGCACTGCGGCTCGGGTACGTTGTGATACCCAAACCGCTTGCCGCCCCACTGATGAAGGTACATAACGATCTCTATCGTGGTGGTCATCTCCTGATTCAGGCGGCGCTGGCTGAGTTTATTCGTGAGGGTTACTATGCGGCGCACATCCGTAAAATGCGCCAGTTATATAGCCGCCGACGCCATACGTTGGTAGAGCTCATCATCAGCCAGCTTGGTGAGGATTATCTGGGACCTTACAGCAGCAACGCCGGACTACATCTGATTTTACAGCTACCTGTGGGTACTGATGATAGCGCCATTGCCCAACAGGCCAACGCACAAGGTCTTCTGGTTCGCCCGCTTTCGCGGTACTACGTGAAAGAAGAAAAACGCAGCGGTCTGCTGCTGGGCTTTGCCAGTATTGAAGAACATGAGATGGCTGCGGCGTTTACCCGACTGGCGGGTATTATCAGGATAAACACCGAGTAAGCACTGTCATCCGGCCTACAAAAATGCGTAATTCGTAGGCCGGATAAGCGCAGCGCCATCCGGCATCATTGCATAGATTAATGTGAGGCTTTTTTAATCCCGGACAGATCTTCCTGGCTAACCTCACCATTACCTTCACCCCAGCTTTTACGCACGTAATTGATCACATCGCGCATTTCGCTGTCGCTGAGCAACCCGCCATAGGCTGGCATCTTAAAAGAGACATTCCCCCGTGTCGTCGGTGTTTCTGCGCCGTGGGCAATCACCCTGAACAACGGCGTTGGGTCATCTACCATCACTAACGGGTTGTGAATGAGCGAAGGTGCATTATCATCGGTCCCTTTCCCTTCCAGACCATGACAGGTCGAGCAGTAGCGGTTATAGGTCACTTTACCCGCTTCCGGCGAATTCGACCAGGAGGCCGTAGCGGCTGCCGTACGCGCCGATTCCGTCTTCGCGCTTTTCAGGCTCAACAGATACTGCGCAATCGCCGTGGCATCTTCGTCCGTCAGATACTGTGTGCTCTGGCTGACGACTTCAGACATCGATCCCGATACTGCAGCATGTTTGCTTTTCCCCGTCAGCAGCAATGACGTTAACGCCTGCTCAGACATCCCGGTTCCCCGCAGCGATGGCGCATACCAGCCGTCGATCATCGCCCCGCTCAGGTACTCAGCATCGGCATTGGTATAGGCTTTTTCGTTCATCGCCATCCCTCTCGGGGTATGGCATGACCCGCAGTGCCCCGGACCTTCCACCAGATAAGCACCCCGTTTTACCCGCGCTGCCGTATCATCCGCTTTGTTGTCTTCAACAGCGGCAGTTGGCGCATTGGTAAACAACCAATTCCAGATATGCAGCGGCCAGCGGGCCGAGATCAGCCAGGGAATAGCGTTCTCTTTATTGGGCTCTGCTGACGGCTTAACATCATGCATGAAATAGCTATACAGCGCCTGAACATCTGCGTCGGACAGTTTCGAGTAAGAAGGATAAGGCATCGCCGGGTACAGCGGATGACCGTCTTTAGCAATCCCCTGGCGCACGGCCTTCTCAAAATCGTCGTAAGAATAGTTACCGATACCGTGAGTCTTATCCGGGGTAATATTCGTCGAATAGATATCACCAACCGGCGTGGGGAACTTCTTGCCTCCCGCCATCGCCGCGCCGCCTTCCGCGGTATGGCATGCCACGCAGTCTGAAATCCTCGCGATGTACTCACCGTTAGATTCAGCGGCCGAGACAGAAGCGGTAAACAGGCAGGTGATTAGAACGGTTACATTACGCATAGATCACCCCATATCCTTGAGTTCATTAACCGCGCGCCATGCCTGATCGATCGCAGCATGAGCATAAGCGCTCCAGTCAGCATCAGAGTTAGCGATAGCAATACGTCCGATAGGTTTACGCGCCCGCTCAATAATCTCCGGCATTTTTTCCATATCGTCGAACAGTGAATTAGCGTAATACGCATAACCATGCGCCCAGCGGTTAACAGTAATGGCCGCGATATCCCGCTGGTTGTCAAAACCGGTTGAACCAAACATTTCCTGCAACTGAGAACGGATCATCTCTTCATGCGCGGCAAACGTAGTCCCCAGCAAATAAGCGCGCCCCAAACGGAACTGCTCCCTCGCGGACAGATTACTGCCAGGATACGTGGGTACATAGACCATATGAATTACCATTGGCTCGTCCGGCGAGGCCGGGTGTTGATATCCGCCGATACTGACCGGATAGTCGAGCTTAATTCGGCTGTATGGCGCGGCTGGTGAATAAAACTCATGAACCCCCAGTTGCTTAAACGCTTGCCAGTTTTTGACCACCACATTGGTGTACACCAGCGGCGCCTTCACGTTCAGTTTGAGATCGGCCTGCTGCTGCTCTGGCGTTTCCGGTACCAGATACGGGATCATCATGTTATAGCCCGCCATAATGGCGTTCTTACCGTGCACGCGATGCATTTTGCCATCGCGTAGCCAGGTGACGGCAACGCCCCCCTCCACGTTTGCCGCATTAATCACCGTGCTGTTCAGGCGTAAACGCGTGGTATTTTCCGGCAGGTCGAGCTTTTCATAATCCAGTCTGGCGAGGACAGAATCTTCCATGGTATTGCCCGGCAGCGCGTCCGGCAGCATGTGTCTGACCAGCAACCGTGCCAGACCCGCATTGCCATCCGGGAAATGATAGACATATGGCTCTTCGAGGTCGGCCAGCGATTCACCGTCCAGCGGCGGCAGCCCTAACGCTTCCATTCCCGGCAATGCGCACGCACGAGCATCACTACCGGATATGCCTTCAATACCGATGGCAAAGAAATCGTTGGAACGCTGCTGGAAATAGAGCAACGCCATTTTGCTTAAACCGACCCTGGTGGAAAGAAACTCACTATAGCTGTGGGTATCCAGCCATTCCGTTTTCTCATCAACCGTCATCCCAGCAAGATAATCAACCGGATGCACATGCAGATCGATCAGGGCTTTACGATCTTCCTCACTCAAGGGGAAGTCGTTAATAAAGTCTTCGATATTCCGGCCATTGAGCCGATCCGGCGGAATATCATCGGATACCGCACGCCCCGGATCGCCGCTGACTATTTTCGTCTCACCAAAATTCTTTTTATCGAAGAAGACGCCGCGACTAAGCTGCCAGTCGGGATAGAAATTAACGTCAAAACTCTTTTTCAACCGCGTGACGCTCACGCCGACGGTTTCCATCAGCTTATTCACTTCGGGGCTGAAATTATGCGCGGGTGACTGAAAAGCTTCACTCCCGCCATATCCGATAAGTTTTTTGCCTGCTGAGGTGAATTCGTTGCGTTTGGCGTGACCACCAAAATCATCATGGTTATCGAGGATCAGCACCTTGCTGTTTTTCCCGGCCAGTTCATGCCAGAAACAACCCGCGGCCAGTCCGCTGATACCACCGCCCACAATCACCAGATCGTACTCTTCCTCGATGGGCAGAGTGCTTAAATCAAAGTGCTTATGTTCACGGCCTAACGCATGGGCCATTTCAAACGACCCCGGATGGTTACCGCGTAGCCCCGTTAACGCCGGCGGATAATAACTTCCATCAATAAATTCGTGCCCCTTTCCTGCCGCTCTGACCAGATCCAGAGGGGTCAGTCCCGCAGCGATAGTCACCGCCACGCCGTTGAGAAAATCACGTCGGGTAATTGCCATTAACTTTGTCCTTTTGCCACTGACACATTGTCCTAAAAAACACTACAAATGAGAGGTTCCCCCTCGCAGATACAAGGAGGATACCGCCGACTACTTCACTGGCTTTAGCTCTTCATCCAGTTTTTTAGCGTCATAATAATCACCCTGCCAGGTGATTTTTCCTGCCTTAACATGAATATAGCTGACACCTTCAAATTTGATCGGATTATTTGTCGGCGGGCTTCCCGCCCATTCACCGCTATTTTTACCCGAGAACTCCCAACGAAATGCCACGGTATCTTCATCAGCGACAGGTTTACCGACCATTTTCCAGGTCAGATCCGGGACCGCCTTAATAAATGCACCGATCACGTCTTTTTCAGCTTTTTCCCGACCGGTTACCGGCTCTCCTGCGGCGGCATCGTAATAAACGGCATCATCCGCCAGGTACTGGGCAGCCAGCGGCGCATTATGCGCATTCCATGCTGCCATATACGCTTTTACCGTGTTCAGCGGTGAGCTTTCTGCCAGGCTGAATCCTGAGAACATCACCAATGAAAGTGCGGCTATTTTTAATGTTTTCATCGTATTACCTGTTATTCGGAAATATCACACATGATATGTTTCACCCGGGTATACTCATCGAGCGAATAAGAGGAGAGATCTTATCCGTAGCCGGATTTTTTGAATCCACCGTGCGGCATTTCGGCGCACAGAGGAATATGACTGTTAATCCATACGGTGCCGAAATCGAGATCAATACTGAAACGCTGAGCGCGACTGTGATTGCAGGTCCAGACGCTCGCGGCCAGGCCATATTCCACATCATTCGCCTTGCGCAACGCGTCTTCATCACCAGAAAACGACTGGATGGTCATTACCGGGCCAAACACTTCGTGTTGGATGGCTTCATCATGTTGATGCAGGCCGGAAATTATCGTTGGCTCAAAGTAGAAACCCGGTCCAGGCCCCGCATGACCACCTGTTTCAATTTTCGCATGTGCAGGTAAACGCTCAATAAACCCCTTCACCTGCTCAAGCTGGTTTTTGCTATTCAGAGCGCCATATAACGCATCCTGATCCTGCGGAGGACCAAACTTGATACTTTTGGTTTTTTGGATCAGTTTTTCCAGGAACGTCGCATAGACAGAATCTTCCACCAGGATGCGCGTGGCGGCAGTACAATCCTGTCCGCCATTGAAAAATCCTGCGGTTGTGATGGCAGTAATCGCCTTGTCCATATCGGCATCAGCAAACACAACGGCGGGCGCTTTGCCACCCAGTTCAAGATGGGCCTTTGTCAGGTTCGCTGCTGCTGATGCCGCAACCTGCAGACCCGCGCGTACCGAACCGGTAATCGACACCAATGAAGCCGTCGGGTTAGAAACCACCAGCGAGCCAGTACTGGCCTTGCCCAACACGACGTTAAACGCCCCGCGCGGAAATAAGGGTGCCGCCAGTTCAGCCAGGAGCAGCGTACTTACCGGGGTGGTATCGCTCGGTTTTAAAACTACCGTATTGCCTGCGGCCAGCGCCGGTGCAATCTTCCACACTGCCATCATAAACGGGTAGTTCCACGGTGTAACTTGTCCCACAATGCCCAACGGCTCACGACGAATCGTTGAGGTGAACCCGGCGGAATATTCTCCGGCGGCCTTCCCTTCCAGACAACGCGCTGCGCCGGCAAAAAAACGGATCGCATCGCACGAGGCTGCGATCTCTTCTTTTTCGATAAAATGACGCAATTGACCGGTTTCCTGGCTTTGCGCGTTGACCAGTCGTTCAACATTTTTTTCTATCTCATCCGCCAGTTGCAGCAGTGCTTTTTGCCGCTGGGCTGGTGTCGATTTCTTCCACGTGTTAAAGGCCGCCGCGGCCGCCAAGTAGGCAAGCTCCACCTCAGTCGCACCGGCATTAGGCGATAACGCGTACGTTTCACCGTCAACCGGGCTCACCAGCTCAAACATGTCTTCTGTGTTACCCGCTACATATTGCCCATTTATAAAATGCTTCAGGGTTCTCATGCTTGTCTCCCGCCAATTAATACATAAAGAATCTTATGTAATATATATATTGTAAAAGTTTTTCAAATGCGCAACATTGACACTATGATAAACCTCGCATTTTTAACTTAAATTTTACATTTTCAGGGTAAGGCTTTTCATCGTCAGCGCGCAGTGCGTTTTGACGCTATCGGGACACACATCCGCCTGTGCAGCGATGTTGCGCATGGGCAGGTAAAATAACGCGGCCATTCTGACCTTTCGTGCCCCGCGGGCATGTGTTAAAAATGGTCGTTGTTTCAGGGAATTGAGTGCAGAAAAGATTATGATTACTCATGCGGTCATATTTGCGCCTATCGGGCAGGTCAGTCGTTCAGACCAAATAGTGCAGCGCCTTTCAAACGCCATTATTACCGGGTTGCTGGAGCCAAAAGAACAGCTGCCCAATGAAACCGATTTGGCAAAAATGATGGGTGTCTCACATATCACTATCAGAGAAGCGCTCAATACGCTTCGGGCTAATAATCTTATCCATACGGTTCGTGGCCGTAATGGCGGGAGCTTCGTTTGCGAGAATATTGATGGCAAAAATAGCGCCCTGCATCCGTTTAAATCGATCAGTACCGATTACCTTTCGGATTTAGGCGAAATGCATTGCGCCATTATCAGCCACAGCGCCAGGTTAGCCTCCAGACGCATGACCGCGGCGGATATTGCCAAATTTCGCGAGTTTGTAGACGTGCTGAGGAAAGCCGACTCACCTGAACTAATGACTCAGGCCGATATGCGTTGTTTGCTGGCAATTGCGGCCAGCTCTCATTCGGCACGGCTGGCCAACCAGGAGCTTCAGGTCCAGGCCGAGTGGGCATCACTGGTGGCAATACTCTATCGCGCCGACAATATTCATGCGGAAATTATTGCGCTTTATTCGGCGCTGGCCGACGCGCTAGCCGCCCATAACGAGACCGGGTCAGTCCAGTACGCCACGCAGATCATCGACACGTTTACCTATTACCTTATTGAAAAAAAGCTGAAATATAACTCGAACTGACAATCAGTGAAGGCAGGACAGATCATGAGCTCTTCGACATCCTTAAGCGCATTAATCCGTAAAATTGATGATATTACCGTCTCTACCGTAGAGTCTACCGTTGCGCTGGCGAGGAGCATTCACGAGGCCATTGCCGGTGTGCAAAAGGGCTCAGCCGAAGTTGTCCTCGACCCCGCTGTCAGATCAACGGTTCAGCAACACATCAAGAGCACACTGAACAACAATCACTACTGTTCGGGCGCAGGTTTCGCCAGCCATATTGAGAGTACAGCAACCAGCAAAGAATATTGGCTGCTGGAATGGTGGTATAAAAAAGATAATGGATTGAGTCAGGCACATCTGGATTTGGATCAGGCGACGCAACAGCGGCTGGATTTCAGAACCTTTGAGTGGTTTAAGCATTCGCCTCCGGCAGGTGAAGCGTACATCCATGGCCCGTATGTCGACTATATCTGTAACATCTCCTATACCCTAACCTCAGCGGTTCCGGTTTACTACCATGATCAGTTCCTCGGCGTCGCCGCCGTCGATCTGCTGGTCAGCCAGATAGAAGCCGAACTGCTCTCCTGCACTCACCCTGATTATGTCATTCTGACCAATCTGGAAAACCGGATCATCTTTTCCAGTTGGCCGCGCTTTCGCGTCGGTGAATTATTGTCACCTGCGCACAGCACGGTGGTGTATCAAAGCGACTACTTTATCCTTTATCACTACCAGAAATAGTCAATTCAAGACTGAGCGTTACCGGATAAGGATGCCAGCGTCGTATCCGGCGCGCAAAACGTGCGAAACTAAGGGCCCGAAGGCCCTTAATTTTAGTTATCCTGCCCCATATTGAGCTTCGTGGCGTAGGCAATAGCATCGTTTTCCGGTGCAGCCGAGCGGCCAAACGGTCGGGTAAGGAACATGTAGATCAATCCTGAACCTACCACAATCGCCAGGCCAAACAGTACTGTCCACCGATCGATGAAATCACTGCTGTCAGCAGGCTGTGCCAGTAACCAGATCCCACACAGACCGTAAGCCAATGCCAGCACGTTTACAATCACCCCCCAACCTCCAATCGTCCACTCTCCGGCGGGTTTCCAGCCTTTCAGGCGTTGACGCAGCGCGGCCAGTACCACCATCTGGAATGAAATATAAATGCCGATCACAGCGAATGCGGTGATACGCGATAAGTTATCTGGCTGGAAATAGACCCAGACACAAATGATAACCGGCAACACGCAGCTGACGACCATGGCATTATCCGGGACACCATTTTTAGAAATTTTGGCCATCCACTCACTGCCCGGCAGCATTCTGTCGCGGGAGAAAGAAAAGATAAGACGACTTAATGCCGCTTGCAGAGACAGAATGCACGACAGCATCGCGATAATCGCGACGACGATAAAGACCGTCGCACCGGTTTCCCCCAGCGCTTCATTGAGGATTGCCGGGATCGGATCGGCGGTTTTACCATTCACGATACTTACCAGGTTCGGTGACGCCAACAGATAGCCCATGACGGAAATAATGGCGGAGATCGCGCCAAACACGATACTTAAAACCATGGCTACCGGAATTTTTTTGCTTGGATTTTGCACCTCTTCTGCCACGTTACCGCACGCCTCAAAGCCAAAGAACATAAACAGGCCCATCAACGCGGCAGACATAAAGGCGGTGGAATAACTTCCGTCATGCGCCAGTACCCCCATCGAATCAAAGATGACGGAGAAAGGCTGTGAACGGTGGAAAATTAGCAGGTAAATACCCAGCGCAATCACGCTGACGATTTCACACCAGAAACCAATTTTGGCGACCCTCGCCAGATTCCTTGTCCCGGACATATTAACGGCCATCATCAAGAGCAGCAGCAAGACGGAGGTCACCAGCATGGTGGCGGGTGTCTGGCCATAATGAAAGAGTGATTCCACAAATGTTGATGTGTATTCCGCGATCGAGGTAATCGTCACCACCAGCGCCCACAGGTAGATCCAGGCGGCGATCCACGCATATTTCTTACCCCACAACCTTCTCGCCCAGGGATACAACCCCCCGGTGATCGGATATTGAGACGCAACCTCACCAAACACCAGGGCGACTAACAACTGCCCACACGCGACGATCAAAATCCACCACACAGCGGGGGGGCCCGCCAGCGTCACTGCCAACGCGAACAGCGAATAAACAGCGGTAAGCGGCGACAGGTAGGTAAAACCCAACGCAAAATTTGAAATAAGCCCGATCGAGCGGTTGAACTGTTCTTTGCCATCTTTTTGAAAATTATCGTTTTTCTTATCAGGTGTCTGTTCCATATTGCTTTCTCTTTTGTGGAATAGTCGCAGGGTTGAACAATTAATGTATAAAAGATATTAAGTTATATGTATAGTCATTTTGTCGCATATTTGTTAAAACAAATCGCACATCACGTTCCTGAATAAACAAGGATACGCCTCAATTTATTAACATTTAATTAACACAAAAAGGTGAATTATGAGAGGTTTTCAGGGGTGAGGGGTAAGATGGTTGATACCCTCCGGATGGGTGTTTCTGCCCAGGTACGCATCAGTGGAAACGACGATTTTTGAGTTAACGCAGGCTTTCTTCTTTTCCAGCGACTCGCGAGTTACGCGAGGGAAACATTAACAGAACGTACAGTGCCAACCCACCGTCACTCACCAGGGCAAACGCAACAATAACCAAAGACACATCATAATTTCCTGTCAGATCTTTCAACCGTCCCATGAGCGGCGGAAACACCAGGCCTGCTACGTTGGCAACTGGTTGTCACCCGTCTGATGTTTGAGCCCAACGCCGTCAACGTAACTGCCCGCGATCTGGCCGCGATTGAAGACGGGGTATGGGAAACCGAGCGTGCGGTTGAGCAGCACCTTCTGCTGCTGGAAGCAATACGCCTGCGTCAAGGCGCGACGGCCAGGGAATATATGCGCAATATTATTCTCAGCGCCGCGAACCGCCATCTGTGGGAGACGCTGCCGGAAAAATACGCTGACCTGGTATAAGAACGTGCTTAGTAGCAATAATCGCTGCTGTTCAGCAACATTTTTGCAATATAATGGAACGGTGTTAAACGCTGAACCTGAGCAGGTGAATGATGGAAATTGATCTCGATAATCTGGTCTTTGATGGACTGGAAGAAGCGCAAGAGCGTAATGCTGAACGTCTGGAAGATGCGGACAAAAAAGCGCAGGAAATTATTGCTGATAATGACTGCGGCGATGCCTGCAAAATCTAATTTCTGAACCGGCGCAATGCCGGTTTTTTTTAGTCAGCCTGTGCTTCACGCCGTATAACGCAACGCCTCAATCAACTGTGCAAAGGCTGCGGTATGTTGTCTACGGCTGGGATAGTACAGGTAATAACCGGGAAAAATTGCAACGCATGTTCCCCGAGCGTCAGATGGATATTACCCGCCACACGCTGACGAATATCAGTTAATGCCAGTAGATCCGTTGCAATGTCATCGAAACGCGGACTGATACTGTTGATAAGCCGTTCTCCGGCTTCGCTGCGGCGCGGGTAAAACTGCGTTCACGGACAACGACAATAAGATAATAGAGATCGTTAAAATTATCACGCAACCTGTTTTGATGTATGTTACCGGTCAGAATTAGGATTCAGTAGTATTACTGATTATTTTGCACACTTCATTCCAGTACACTTCGCGCGTCTGGCGAAGTTCAGCGTGTTGTTTTATCACGGAACCACTCCGGATCAATGTTGGCGATATCCACCCCATACAGGCTGGCGACAGGAAGAACAGACTCCACAACACGCTGAAGATTTCGTTCCGCACTATGTTGTGGAGTCTGTGGATGTCGATTCTTTATACGCAACCAAAGATATTTAACCCCATTCATCTTCTCCGCCTCCTCTGTCTGTTGGACACAACGTATTCCAACGCAGAATGCGTAAAAAATGAAATGCGAATTTTTGCCAACGTTGTGCACTATTTTGCATTTCGATTTTTCATTATTTTCACCCGTAATTAACACCTCTTTCACTAATATCATTTTGTATATAGATAAGAATTTTTTCTTATTTGGTCACCGCCGCAAGTTATGGGAGCGTAAAAAGCACAAACCAAAACAACAGGGATTCAAAGAAAATGATGGCAACGACGATTCACAGCACAAAAAAAACATGGCTGGCACTCAGTGTCCTGCTGGCGTCAGGCATTGCCGCGTCATACGCTCAGGCCGATCAACTGGCCGATATCAAAGCCGCAGGCGTGGTTAAAATCGCCACCTTTGACGCCAATCCACCGTTCGGCTCTATTGATGCAAAAACGCATAAAATTGTCGGCTACGACGTTGATTTCGCAGAAGCGCTGGCTAAATCACTTGGCGTTAAACTGGAACTGGTCGCCACCAATCCGGCTAACCGTATACCGTTATTGCAGTCCGGTAAGGCCGATTTAATCGTAGCGGATATCACTATTACACCTGAGCGTGCACAGGTTATCGATTTCTCCGCCCCTTACTTCGTTACCGGACAGCAATTCCTCGTTCCGGCAAAATCGCCGGATAAGCTTGATGACTACAGTAAGGCTCGTATCGGTGCGGTGAAAGGGACGACAGGTGAGCAGGCGTTGCATCAGCGTTTTCCACAATCACGTGTGCTGGCCTATGACGATATTCCGCTGGCACTAACCGCCCTGCGTAATGGTAATGTCCAGGCGATCACCCAGGACAGCACCATTCTGGCAGGGTTGTTAGGCGGTGCACCGGATAAAGCAAATTTCAAAATTTTGCCCGACCTGTTGAGCAAAGAAGAAATTGGTGTGGGAGTGAAAAAAGGTGAACCTGCGCTATTGAAAGCCGTGAACGACGAGCTGTTAAAGCTCGAGTCTACCGGTCAGGCAGCCAAAATTTATGATGTCTGGTTTGGTCCGCAAACCAAAAATCCGCAGCCCCGCGCCTTCAAAATAGAAGCGAAGTAATATGCTCACAGGCCTTTTTAATCGTCCCGCAGCTTCGGCTGCGGATTTTACGCATCTGCGCCAGGCACGTGTTGAACTGCGTAATGTCATAAAACACTATGACAATCATACCGTGCTTAACGGTGTCAGCCTGTCGGTTGAACCGGGCGAAGTCGTCACCATTCTCGGGCCTTCTGGCTCAGGAAAGTCGACGCTTATTCGCCTGATAAACCAACTGGAGTCACTGAGCGGCGGCGATATTTTTATTGATGACAAACCGATCGGTCAGCTGCGCGGCTCCGCATTGCGTCAGCTCCGCAGCCGAATTGGCTTTGTGTTCCAGCAATTCAATCTCTACACCCACCTGACGGCACAGCAGAACATCACGCTGGCGCTGGAATATGTTCACGGTTGGAAAAAAGCGGATGCTGAGCAACGGGCACTTGAACTGCTGGAACAGGTAGGATTGGCCGAGAAAGCCGATGCGTATGCCGCCCAACTTTCCGGCGGACAGCAACAACGTGTTGCTATCGCCCGCGCACTGGCCTCCTCGCCGCAAATCATCCTGTTCGATGAACCCACCTCCGCGCTGGATCCAGAAATGATCGGCGAAGTGTTGCAGGTCATGAAGAGTCTGGCTCATAGCGGTATCACCATGATTGTCGTGACCCATGAAATGCATTTCGCCAGGGAGATTGCCGATCGTGTGGTGTTTATTGATGGCGGCGATATTCTCGAAGTCGCGCCTCCTGCGGCGTTTTTCACTCGCCCTCAGCACCCCAGGACTCAACGTTTTCTGAAAAAAGTGCTCGACCCGTTACACCAGGAGTCATCGTTATAATGCATGCAATGGACTGGCAGGGGGTGCTGAGCGGGCAACCTCTGCAATGGATAATCTCCGGTTTTCTGACCACGCTTTGGGTCACGCTAGCCGGCGTGGTACTCGCCACGGTGTTTGCCATCTTTCTGCTCAGCCTGCGCCTGACAGGACAGCGCTTTGCGACCACCATGGTCAGCGTGTGGGTCTCTGTTTTTCGCAATACCCCTTTACTCGTTCAACTGATGTTCTGGTACTTCGCTGCGTGGAATCTTCTTCCTCGCGACGTGATTACCTTCATTAATGCGGAACATTCCTGGTCCATTCTGCCGGGGGATGTCTGGTGGTTAACACCGGAGTTTCTCTGCTCCGCATGGGGGCTGGGTGTATTTACCTCGGCCTTTCTGGTCGAAGAGGTAGCCTCCGGTTTGCAGGCTGTGTCTGGCGGGCAGCGCGAGGCAGCCATAGCACAGGGGTTTTCGTCATGGGCGACTTTTCGTCACATCCTGCTCCCTCAGGGGCTGGCAAATGCCTGGCAGCCGATCGTGGGGCAATATCTTAATCTGATGAAGTTGTCTTCATTGGCCAGCGGCATTGGCTTTGCCGAACTGACGTACCAGGTGCGGCAAATTGAAAGCTATAACGCCCATGCGTTGGAAGCCTTTGCCGTCGGCACGGCACTCTACCTGCTGACCGGTATTGTTCTGGGGATGTTGTTAACCCGTCTTGGCCCTGTGTCTGCAGCAGGTAAACCGTTGGCGCGTAAAACACGTATATTCCGTTTCAGGAGCCTACTGCATGATCGCTAATATTTCGGTTATTACCGACAATCTGGACTACCTCCTGTGGGGACGGATCGCAGAGGGGCAACCGGGGGGCGTTCTGCTCACGCTGTTGATGGCGATTGGCGCAGCGGCACTGGCGCTTCCCGCCGGGATCGCACTCGCCTGCTGTGCCTGGCGTTTTCCTGGGGCGATACGTAAGGGGCTGTTTATCTGGGCAGAGTTTATTCGTGGTATTCCGTTAATCTTCGTGATTTTCTGGATGTGGTATCTGTTGCCCATGCTCACAGGCAGTGATTTGCCGGGAGCCATAACCGTCACGCTGGCATTGGCCTGGTTTACCGCCGCCTCGGTGATGCATTCTGTGTACGCGGGTATCACTGCGCTGCCAGGCGGTCAGTATGATGCGGCCATCGTTCAGGGGTTTCGTCCGCTCCAGGCGCTCGGGTTAATTCTGTTGCCGCAGGTTCTGCGCAACGTACTCCCCTCGCTAACGGGGATTTTTATCGGGCTGCTCAAGGACACGTCGCTGGCGTTTATCGTCAACGTGCCTGAACTCACGACGGTTGCGGGTCAGGTTAACAGCCGGGTGCAAATTTACCCGGCTGCCATTTTTGTCTTTACCGGACTGGTCTATTACCTGCTGTGTTTTAGCCTGGAGAAGATCACTCAGCGTCGGTTCGCGTTGAAATAACAACACGGCTCAACATGCCACAAACTGATGGTCTTCGTTGAGCCGATACTTCACCCCTGCGCGAATGTTATTTTCACCCTCAATAGCCACCGCAAAGCGCATTCTCTTACCGTCGTGATAGGCAAGCGCCGCGCATCCGCCGGGGCCGAGGATTATTGAATCGACCACGCCAGTACTGGCAATAACGGTGTTTTCTCCGTTGGCCATGATCTGCACGTTGTCCGCGCAGTTGGCGATTTTCGACTCTGCGCCAAAACTGGCTATCTGGGTTAAATCACCGCTGCTGGCAATACGACTTCTGTCGCCCAGCGAACTGATGCGCACCCGCATACCCGTGCTGGCCATGCGTGTACCGCCTCCCACACTACTGACACGGGTGGAGTTTCCCGCGATGGCAATACGGCCACGCTCACCGGAACTGGCAACATGAGCGTTATAACCCACGCAGCCAATACGTGCGCTGTAACCTGCACTGGCAATCTGCGCGGCGTACCCGGCGCTGACGATTTTAATGTTATCGCCCGCGCTACCGAGACTGTCGCCATCAGCCGCGCTCGCCAATTGTTTACCGTTGTCGTCTGCCGTCTGCGGGCAGACAACACGGCCCATCGCACAGATATCCTGCTGGACAAAATTCTCTTCATCCTGCCATCTTGACCAGCCGTATTCCACGAGGCTATCTGCCCAGTCACTATACCCTTCCTGCTGGAGTGCACGGTGCACCTCCGCATAGCTGCCTCCCTCAGGAAACGCACGCAGAAACCAGCGATACATCACGGGCCCGACGCGCCAGGCCCGTAAGTCACCACGCGTAATCATCATCTCTTAATGCCGGTGATAGCCATCCACCATGCACTTAAAGGTTTCGCCCGGTGTGCGTCCTGTAGTGCAGAGATAAAGATGTCCAAAAATGAAAAACACGCTCACGACAGCCAGCGCAAAGTGCGCCTGCAGCAACCAGTAACGTACGCCAGGGAACAGATCGCCCACAACCTGTGGGTACAAGGATAGCAACCCGGAGATCAGCAGTAGCGGCAGCAAACCGTACATCACGCCGACATACGCCGCCTGCTGTAACGGATTGAATTTCGAACGCGTTGATGCCGGGAATGGATGCGCTTCGCCCTGCATAATACCAAACAGGTAAAATCGCGTCTGCCTCTGCGCCCGGCCGATCCAGCCCTGACGCTGAATAATATAGTGATGACCGTTCCCCCCAATAAGGTTAATCAGGACAAAACCAATCCAGCAGGCAAGCAGCAAAAAGCCACAAACCTCATGCACAGTCAGCAGGCTTTTCATCACTGGGGCACTGACAGCGGTGAAATGGTTTATCAGGCCGCTGGCCAGCAGCAACAGAAATAACAGCGCATTCGACCAGTGCCACAAACGGACAGCTTTCGAGTATAAATAGACCTTCTCTCCGTGTCCTGCGGACGCTTTATTCGCTGAACGTAAGCGCAACATTGCGTGGAGTGCCAGCACCAGCCACATCCCCACCAGCATTAACCCGGCGAAAACCAACCAGACAGGCCAGTAATCCGGCGAAAACATTGGGACGTACTGCGCAAGCTGTGCGTGAAACTGTTCGGCATTCTGCGACGCGTTCATACATTATCCTTTTTAATCAAATGTTGACCGAACCGACGATACAGATGGGGCTTCCCGGCGCCTGCAAGTTGATATTCGTAGTACTTGTTTTCCCGCAACCAGGTCTGAATTTCCGGGCTGTCCTCACGGCCAAAAATCAACGCGTGTTCTGGACAAGAATTGACGCAAATTGGCGGGAAACCTTTCGCCAGACGTGATTCGGCGCAGAAGTCGCATTTATCCGCCACTTTGGTTTGTGGGTTGAGATAGCGTACCTGATACGGGCATGCGCCAATGCAGTAACTGCAGCCGATACAACGAGAGGTATCGACTCGCACAATCCCGTTTTCATCTCGCCAGGAAGCACCGGTAGGACACACCTCAATACAGGGGGCATCGTCACAATGCTGACAGGACTGACGAAAATAGTGATACAGCGTTTCGTTATCGTTATCCGTTACCGGGATATGGGCTATCGATAAACGACTCCCCTGAACAGGAACATGATTCGTTTTCCTGCACGCTCGGGCGCAAATATTACATCCGTTGCACAATGATTCGTCGTGGATCATGACATAACGAACGTTTTTATTACTCTTCGTACTCGCTAACAGGTTTTGGCCTGGGCCGGTGAAAAAAATCACCGTCCCCATGCCAATGACAAATTTTCGTCGGGTGAAGGACATCGGGTTATCCTCTAATGCTGTGACAGTGATCGTCCACACGTTCCATGACATCAACCTGAAAAATTCAGGGGTTCTGATACTGCTCAACCTCAAGCCATTCGCACAGGCCATACGCTTTGCCGTAACTCATAAAGCGCTCGCTAAACAGATAAGGTTCCGCATTCGACGATTCCACAGCACGTATGTCTGCATAATCAGGATGCGTTTCCATTGCCGTGAGCGCCGCCGTAACCTGCTCAGGTTCAAAGTGGTATGGCGGCTGCGCCAGCATGGCGACCTTATAGGGGCGAGGATACGTTTGGCAGTCAAAACGTACCGCTTCTGCAATGGCATGGCAGATATCATTTTCCACCACCTGCACACACATCCCGGCATAGTTTGCCGTCATGGTTTGCGTCGAGTAGAAGTAGGTATCCTCTGAGCCCTGGATACAGATAATATCTGCGTCGGATGCGTGCTGGCACATCGTGTCCAGCAGCGTCGCCAGGTCACTTTCAGGAACCGAATAAGGTGGCAACAGAAACACGCTGCGTGCCACCAGTTGACCTGAAGCAGAATGCTGGCGGATAAAATCCGCCACTATCGACTCCGGGGTGGTGGGTTCCTGAATTAATGACGAACTCCGGTGTGCGGCAGGCTGGCGTAACGCGTGCAGCCACTGTCTCTTTTGGCTATCCACGTCGTCACCATGCACATCCTCTGCAGCGGCCAGGTCGTTACTCACGTACGTCATCTGCGTTCCTTACGCCGGCAACAGATTGTGTGCAGCCAGGTCGGCTGCCACATCCTCAAGGCCGAGGCGGTGAAGGGTGTCGCGAGTTGGGCAGCCCAACGCCGGGTCCCAGCCCATTTCCTGATAGAACATCGTAAGCGACTGACGCATATCTTCCCGGTCCATCTTGTCGGTCCCTTCGGTAAAGACCGGGATCTTCGGATCTTTATCGAACACCCAGGAGCAGATCAGGTCGTGCTCATTACGCATATCCATGGTTTGCATCAACTTGACTGTATAAGCACGATGCAGGGTAAAAATGCGCTCCGCGGCCAAATCCAGACTCGCCTGAGTTGTTTCATCCCCCGTTACGGCCTGGAAGAATTTCGCTTCCAGATCGAGGTCTCCGCGATAGTTTCGGCTCTTCAGTGGCGAAACTGTCATTGGCCAGACCCAGTTACACAGCGTAACCGCATTGTGCAGGCAGACTTTCAGCAGCGTCCATTTGGCGTATTTGATTTTGGCGGCATTAATCGGGGTGTAGTTTTTGGTTTCATCGTATGCATCCTGTGAACCAAACAGTTCGCCCGCCACTTCACGCTGTAGCGCCAGCGGTAAACCGGAGCCGATAAAGTTGATATGGGTATGCGCCATACAGTCGCGGTTGAACATACAGTTGGTGATCGCCCCCACCTGCGCCGAGGCTTCGTTCGCATGGTGAACAGGGAAACCAAACGGCGACCACAGTTTGTTCTTCGCGTAACCCCAGTACTCTTCGCCCAGATCCCAGCGCTCAGCAATGGCATACGAGCCATCCGCAAGGTGGCTAAGTTCGCCTACGCGATGCGCCAGTCGATAGTAGAAATCTTTGATAAAGTTCGGATCGCCTGCCTCCAGTTGATCCCAACGGATCTCTGCATACTCCTCTGCTGGCAGCACACGCTTAAAAACACCTTTCGAATAGCAGTAAGTAAAGTCACGGTGCAACTGCCCGTAGTTACACCAGATGCCATAATCGTCAAACAGGTTCAGGCCAACCAGGTTTCCTACGACGCGCCCATCGTCTTTATCGTCAAAATCTTTCGGCCCATTCGGGAAAATAGTGGTATGTACAAAGTTCGCCACGCAGGTATTTCCGCCGGTACTCGGCACACCAAAGTCTTTCACACGGGGAACATTGAGTTGCGACATACAGCGAATTGGACATGAATGGCAGCCACTCATTTTGACGGTGTACTTCTCAGCGGCCGGGCCGAGATCAAATACGGATTTATAGGTACGAAAACCGACAGTATTCTGGTTTCCCGGTGGAATTTCCCCCGTTTCGATTGGCCCACCTTCCGCAGCGCCCCAGAACAACCCTTTGCGAGCCGTCCAGCGCGAATTAGGTGAAGAGTATTCAGCCCAGGCCTGCGGCGTGCTCGGCACAACATGGTTATTGTTGGCGCCGATAAGTTCGGTCATCATGTAGTCATTAAGCCGCTTCATCTCTTTGCGATCGGCGATATTGACCCCCTGGGTCCCTTCTACCGCAATGGCCTTCAGGTTTTTCGACCCCATGACTGCGCCAGTACCGGCCCCGCCACTGTGGTTACGGCTGTTAATCATGCAGGAAAGCGGAACAAGATTTTCACCCGCCTGACCAATGGCCGCAACGCAGGTTTCCGGGCTGGTGATACGGCAAATTTCTTCTGTGGTTGCGCGCGTACCCTTACCCCATATGAAGTCCGCTTTTTCGATGCTGACCTTATCGTCTTTGATGTTGATCCAAACCGGAGAAGGTGATTTCCCTTCGATAATAATGGCGTCGTAACCCGCGAATTTCATTTGTGCGGCAAAGAAACCGCCCATATGGGCATCGACCACTAAATTGCCTTTGGTAAATGTCGATAATGAGGTGATATTGACACGAGAACTGCAGGGTGCGCCTGAACCGGTTAGCGGCCCGGTCGCGAAAACCAGTTTATTTCCTTCATCAAAAGGTTTAGTGCCTGGCTGAACTTCGTCGTACATAATTTTATAGCCAAAGCCCATCCCACCGACAAATTTCTTAAATTTACTGGAATCTTCAACGGTGATATTACCCGTGGTGAGATTGACCCGTAAAATATTACCTGTCCAACCATTAGCCATCATGTTTTCCTTTGCAAGAAGGTCCGATAGATATACTCGCCACCTTTCAGGCAGTTCTTTTATTCAAAAACTGCGATTTTTCTGGCAATAAATGACGCGTATCAGGCAGCCCTGCTATCCATCAAACAGTAATATCTTTCCACTCAATAATTTTTAATGCCCCAGTCGGACAAGCATTAGCGCATTCCCCGCATAAAACACATTTTGAGGATTTCTTCGTTACGGTATTAACGGTCGCCATCATCCATGGGCAGGCCGTGGTACAGGCACTGCAGCCAATACAGCGTTTATGATCTACGGCAATGCAACCGTCTTCCTGTTTCCAGGTAATTGCGCCAATCGGGCAGACTTTCATGCACTGGGGATCTTTACACTGACGGCAGGTATCTGCTGTATAGTTTAAATCGCCGTACAACCCGCCACCGGACCCGACTCCATCATCGCCAAAGAAGTAGTTACGATGAATTTTGATGCGGGAAAAAAAGGTGCCAACAGCGCCATCGTTATAATTAGTACAGGAAATTTCACAGCGGTGGCAGCCAGTACAGCGGGCTCGTTGAGTCACCAGCACCCCTTTCGGCGTATTGATAAGTCCGACGGTGCCGCTATCGATATCTTCCTGCTTACAACCCAAAAGGGATAGCAGAGCTGGGGCAATCGTTAATCCTGCCAGACCCTTCCCTGATATACGCAGAAACTCAAGCCGCGTTAAACCACAATCTAAAAATGGACGATCAACCTGGTTCATTTATTTCGCATCCTCTTCGCAAACGCTGTAGTAGCAACAGATCCAGGCTAATTTTAATGAATGCAGATCAGGTCAAATCGGCCATAAATGTTGCCAACAACACGTGAATTTTTGCCCTAACCTGATCGCACAGATGACGGTGGTTAAACTGAATCAATCCATACCCTAAACTCGGGTATAATCCTTTAGGGTTAGGTGAATAAATAATGTGGTTATTCCCCCCCTGTAACCTTGATCGTTATCAATTAAAAATCGGAAGGAAAATAATTAATGTTGAGTGATATTTATTATCATTAAGCGAGATTGAAATAACATTTCATATGCATGAAAATATTTGGGAGTGCAATCACAAATATTGTGTTATATACCAATCGATATGCAATAAAATATATAACGGAATTTGTAATTTTAGTGACCGAACTAAATTATATTTATTGGAAGATAACGAAGATTAAAATAAGAGGACGGCAGAATAATTCTACCGCCCTCTTTTATGGATTAACCGGCCAATGCTTTAATCACCGTCTCCATGGCCTGTTTTTCTAACTCACTGCGCTTCACACGCTGATTGGCGAGGGTTGTTCTCAGTACGCCAGCAATGACGATATGCTTAGGCTCTTGCCCCAGATCGCGCATTTCCAGCACTACTTTACCGACTACTCTGCACATCTCGCGGTACAGCTCGTCGTCTTTGGTCTGATTTCCCATATTCACCCGCTCGTCATTAACTCAAACCCACAGCATATATCACTCTGGCGAATTAGACAAAATCCAATGAAAATCAAATAAATGTCACAATTTTACTGGATCCGCTGAAGTCGATTTACCAGCTCGGCGAGGCTTCCGGCCCGCATTTTTTCCATCACCCGCGCCCGATGCACTTCAACCGTGCGAACGGCAATATTCATGGCATCGGCGATTTCCCGATTTATCAATCCCTTTGCAACCAGATTCGCCAGCTCTCGCTCCTTCGGTGTAAGTTGCTGATAACAAGCAACAATTTCCTGTCGCGAAAAAGCCGCTGCCGAGGCCTGCACAGCATTTTCCAGCGCAGCCTGTAGCGGCGCGGCTGAAACCGGCTTCTGTAAGAAATCTACGGCTCCGCGCTTCATTTGTTCAACCGCCATGGGCACATCACCATGCCCGGTAAGGAATACCACCGCCAGGGTGCTCTCGCGCTGACGCATTGCTTCATGCACGGCATGTCCATCCAGTACCGGCATGCGCATATCCAGCAGCAATACGCCGACCTGGTGCAGATCGGCCTGAGCCAAAAACGTTTCGCCCTGCTCCCAGCAACGTACCTCATACCCCATACTTTCCAGTAAAAATGCACAGGCCTGAGTAACCGCTACATCGTCATCCAACAGATGAATTATTGCCACGACGTCCTCCTTCCTGTATTTGCTTAAAATGTAATGTCACCACTACGCCCGCCAGACCGTCAGGTGCTGGGTGATTTTTGATGCTAATGTCGCCATTTGCATAGCGAACCAGTCGCTGACAAATGGCCAGCCCGAGTCCCATACCTTCCTTGCGGGTGGTCATAAAGGGCTGGAATGCCTGATATAACTGCGCATCGTCGATCCCTCCGGCGTTATCCTGCACCAGAATGCGCACACCATGCTCCTCACTGCACGCTGAGAACCACACCGTTTTCGCCCCGGCCTGGGCCGCGTTTAGTACCAGATTAGCCAGAACCTGCTCCAGCAAAACGGTCGGCAGCGTAACCGTAAACGAATTGTCGACCTGCGTTTGTAACGCTACCGTCGGGAATTGCTGTGCCATGCGTAATAACTGCCAGACATGATGGATCGCATCATGAACGTTAATGGGCTCCCAGTCGTCGGTCATCACCGGATTTCCCTGCGCCTGACTGACCCACTGACGTAAATTGCGTAGCGTATCGGCCCCCCGCTGCGCCTGCACGTCAATCTGTTCAAGGGCGGGTAACAACGGATGCTGCTGATCCTGGCCGCGCAGACGAATCAGACTGCCCTGGGCATAATGGCGGATAGCCGAAAGCGGTTGGTTGAGTTCATGAGCGAATCCGGACGTCATTTCCCCCAGCACACTCATTTGACGCGCGGTTTCCAGCGCCTGTTCCTGTTTGCGCAACAGCACATTATTACGCTCAAGCAGTCTTCCGCGCCGGCGGACCAACAGCATGACCCAGATGTAATTGAGCGTCAGCAACAACAGGACGATACCCGCCGCCCCCATGGCCAGACGATGTTGAATAAACCAGCTTTTGACATCCAGCCACAGTTGGCGCTGCTGTGGGTGCTGACGGACATCACGCAGCAAGGCTTCTACTTCGCGGGTCGAGGCCGGCGCGCCCCAACGAAAGACGGCGTTTTGTGGCGCATTAAACAGTACCCGCGTGACACGATCGGCCAGTTCATCACTGACCGCGGGCAAGGCAGCAAACGACCAGTCAGGATAGAGCGGCGTGCTGGTTACGCAAGGAATTGACGTTGGATAGGTTATCACAGCCCTAAAGTCCGCTTTGCGGATTAGCCCTTCTTCATCCATTTTTTCCAGCAGACACACGGGCACAATCACCGCTTGAACCGCTTTTTCACGTAATAAATACAGCAAGGCATCGGCAGGAAAACCGGTAAACGTCAGACGTAAATCACGCTCAGGGCGCAAGCCAGCATCACTGAGTGCTTTGTATCCCAGCAAATACCCGCCAAATGCCTGGGCATCAATGGCACCTACCGTTTTACCAATCAGATCGTGTGCATTCCCAATCCCGCTGTCGCGCCTGACGAGGACAGCACTGCCAATCACGTTGCTGGTTGCCTTTCCACCACGTGTGGAGCGTAATGACGCCAGCCAGCGAAGCGCGGCATGGCTGTTTAGCTGCACGAATTGTGCAGGATTGGTGACCACAAACTGGACGGTTCCACGGTTAACCGCCTCCTGCATCTGCTGCAGATCCAGCGGTTGAATATGAAACTGTTCACCCGGAATTTGCTGATTTAACAGGGTTTCCAGCGGTTGCCAGTGGGTACGTGTAGAGACCTCTCCACGCATCGCCAAAACACCCACATTCCACGAATCTGCCCACGCCACGCTGCTGAGCATCCACACGGAGGCCAATACCGTCAGGCATCGAACGATGTTACATCCCACTGAATTATCCCTGTCAATTATGTTGTTTTAGATCAACAACTAGCCGGGTATGTGGTTAACCACAATAGAGTACTCCCCGTCACGATTTTTACACTGTAAATCATCGAGGTTCTTTATTCATCACACGCAATCAACGGCGTGACCAATGTTTCGTTGTTGCATCGTGACGGGAGAAAATATGGACAGCAGTAAACGGCAGTTTCTCCAGCAACTTGGCGTCCTGACCGCTGGCGCATCACTGGTTCCCCTGGCACAGGCCCAGTTTCCCTTTTCGCCTGAGCGGCATGAAGGATCACCTCAGCATCGCTACGGCATGCTGGTCGATCTGCGTCGGTGTATCGGCTGCCAGGCCTGCACCGTGAGTTGCGCGATTGAAAACCAGACGCCGCAAGGTGAGTTTCGTACCAACGTTAATCAATATCAGGTGCAACTTGAAGGCCAGCAAAGCGTCACCAACGTCCTGCTGCCGCGCCTGTGCAACCATTGTGATAATCCCCCCTGCGTCCCCGTTTGCCCGGTACAGGCCACCTTCCAACGCGAAGATGGCATTGTGGTTGTCGACAACACGCGCTGTGTTGGCTGTGCCTACTGTGTGCAGGCCTGCCCATACGACGCACGGTTTATCAACCATGAAACGCAAACCGCCGATAAATGCACTTTTTGCGTTCATCGACTGGAAGCGGGCCTGCTCCCGGCCTGCGTGGAGTCGTGCGTTGGCGGCGCACGCATCATCGGCGATATAAAGGATCCACACAGCCGGATTTCTCAAATGCTGCAGCAACATCATGACGCCATCAAGGTCCTGAAACCGGAAAGTGGCACCTCGCCGCACGTGTTCTATCTGGGCCTGGATGAGGCCTTTGTGACACCATTAATGGGGCGTGCCCAGCCCGCGCTCTGGCAGGAGGTTTAAATGAACCCTACCCTGATTATCGAAGAGGTTCTGACGCATCCCCAGGACGTAAGCTGGTTACCCTGGGCTGTGCAATATTTCTTTTTTATCGGCATTGCCGCCTGCGCCGCACTGTTTGCCTGCGTGCTTCACTGGCGCAAACAAGAGGCGCCGGAACTGGAAAACCTGACGCTGTTAATCGCCCTGACCTGCGCGATTACCGCACCGCTGGCGCTAACCGCTGATTTACACCAGACGGCACGCGTCTGGCATTTCTATGCCTTTCCGACGCCATGGTCATGGATGCCGTGGGGGGCGCTATTTTTACCGCTGTTCACCGGGTTTTTAGGGCTGTGGTTTATAGCACAGCAGATTAAGCGATTAACCGCAAAAAGTTACAGCGTCACTAAATGGTTGGCCGTGGGAAGTGCGCTATCGGCGATTGGACTGTTGGTCTATACCGGTCGCGAGGTCTCGATTGTCGAGGCGCGTCCGATCTGGTTCAGCTACGCCTTCCCGGTAGCGATGTTCCTCAGTGCCCTGCAAACCTTCCTTGCTCTGCTTATCGCCACGGTGAAAACCGCAGGGATAACATTACCGCGCAAACTGGCATGGGGACAGATAGTCACGCTGTGCGCGCTGGCTATCGTGGTGGTGGTATGGACAAGTGGCAACACGCTATCGGGGTCAGCAATTCGCCAGTGGCTGGATGTGGCGGCTTCCGCGCGGCATTACGCCAACGGCTGGATTGCACTTTGGGTTATCTCACTGGGTCTTTGCGCTCTGGCGTTACGCCATCCGTTATCACTGCCATTACGTATTTCGCTGGCAATAAGTGCAATGGCATTGTGCTGGCTGATGCGCTGGACATTACTCATTCAGGTACAGACCGTACCGAAATTTAACGCCCAGTTTAACCCCTATACCCTGCCCGGTGGCACAGATGGCTGGCTGGCTATTCTTGGCACTTTTGGCCTGTGGGTCGCACTGATCATTATGGTTCGTGAAGCCTTGAACGCGATCGCAAGGAGAATGCAACATGGCTAATTTAACTCGTCGTCAGTGGCTTAAAGTCGGTCTAGCCGTCGGGGGCATGGTGACCTTCGGCCTGAGTTATCGGGACGTGGCAAAGCGTGCGATTGATGGTTTGCTTGACGGAACATCAGGAAAAATAACCCGCGACCGTATCTTTGGTAATGCACTCATCCCCGAAGCACATGCCCAAACGCGCTGGCAACAGAACCCGCAGCAGGTTATCTCCATGACGCAGTGCTTCGGCTGCTGGACGCAATGTGGCGTGCGTGTCCGTGTTGATAACGAACAAGGCAAAGTGTTGCGTATTGCGGGCAACCCGTACCATCCGCTATCTCACGAACACCACATTGACTCCTCTGTTCCCTTTGCCGCCGCGATGGAACAACTGGCGGGCGAAACCGGCCTTGATGCCCGCTCCACTGCCTGCGCCCGTGGCGCCACCTTACTTGAAGGCCTGTACAGCCCGCTGCGCATTCTGGAGCCGATGAAACGCGTGGGTAAACGTGGGGAAGGCAAATGGCAGCGCATCAGCTTTGAGCAACTGATCAAAGAAGTGGTGGAAGGCGGCGATCTGTTTGGCGAAGGGCACGTTGACGGTCTGCGGGCGATCCACGATCCCGATACGCCGATTGATGCCCGACACCCTGGTTTCGGCCCAAAATCCAATCAGCTACTGGTCACCAATACCAGTGATGAAGGACGTGATACATTTTTGCGTCGCTTTGCCCTAAACAGTTTCGGCAGCAAAAACTTCGGTGCCCATGGCGCATACTGTGGTCTGGCCTATCGTGCCGGATCTGGCGCATTGATGGGCGATCTGGATAAAAATACCCATGTAAAACCCGACTGGGATAATGTCGAATTTGCGTTGTTTATGGGGACGTCTCCAGCACAATCCGGCAACCCGTTTAAACGCCAGGCTCGCCAGCTCGCCAGCGCCCGTTTACGTGATGACTTCCGCTATGTTGTGGTTGCACCAGCCCTACCGCTAACGACAGTGCTTGCCGACGATCGTGGACACTGGCAGCCCGTACGCCCAGGGACGGACTCCGCACTGGCGATGGGGATGATCCGCTGGATAATTGAAAAGCAGCGCTATAACGCTGATTACCTGGCTATTCCTGACGTACAGGCCATGAAGCAGGCCGGGGAAAAAAGCTGGACCAACGCCACCCATCTGGTCATTACCGATGAAATTCCAACGCTCGCCGGTCAGCATTTAACGCTGGCGCATTTACGCGCAGACGCCGCCAACGAACCAACAGTCATTAACGAAGCCGGAGAGATCGTCGCCGCCAGCAGTTGCCAACGTGCCCAACTGTTCATCTCCCGTGAAGTCACGCTGGCCGGGGGGCAAACGGTCACGGTAAAAAGTGGCTTCCAGTGTCTTAAAGAATCCGCTGAGAAACTGTCAATGGCGCAATACAGCCAGCAGTGTGGTGTTTCTGAGGCAGACATTGGCGCGCTGGCCGATGCTTTCACCCGTCACGGACGAAAAGCAGCAGTGATCACCCATGGCGGGATGATGGCGGGTAACGGTTTTTATAATGCCTGGTCGGTAATGATGCTCAATGCGTTGATCGGGAACCTGAGCCTCGAAGGCGGCGTGTTCGTCGGCGGCGGTAAGTTCAACGGCGCAACTGACGGCCCGCGCTACAATATGGACAGTTTTGCCGGGAGGGTGAAACCTAAAGGTCTGAGCATCGCCCGCAGCAAGACAGCCTATGAGTCTTCCGAAGAGTACCGCAACAAAGTCGCCGCCGGGCAGTCGCCCTTCCCGGCCAAAGCGCCCTGGTATCCGTTTGTCGCAGGCCAGCTTACCGAATTACTGGTTTCAGCACTGGAAGGTTACCCTTATCCGCTGAAAGCCTGGATCTCCAATATGACCAACCCGTTCTACGGCATTGCAGGGTTGCGCGGCGTAGCGGAAGAGAAACTCAAAGATCCTGCGCGTCTACCGCTGTTTATCGCGATTGACGCCTTTATGAACGAAACCACGGCGCTCGCTGATTACATCGTGCCGGATACCCATAACTTCGAAAGCTGGGGATTCAGTGCGCCATGGGCGGGTGTCGCCAGCAAAGCCACCACCGCGCGTTGGCCGGTCGTCAGAGCCGCAACCAGCAATACCGCAGACGGTCAACCGGCCTCGATGGAGGCTTTCTGCATCGCGGTGGCAAAACGCATTGGCCTCCCCGGCTTTGGTGACAATGCCATTACCGACCCGCAGGGCAATCAGTATCCGCTCAACCGCGCCGAAGATTATTATCTGCGGCTGGCCGCCAACATTGCCTTTATGGGTAAAGCGCCAGTTGCAGAGGCGCGGGAAGATGATATCGCGCTGACTGGGGTGCAACGAATCTTGCCGGTGATCGCCCAAACGCTGAAAGCAGATGAAATCAGTCGGGTGGCGTTTATCTATTCCCGCGGCGGGCGTTTTGCGCCGGATAACAGCGGGCGGGTCGATAACCGTGTCGGCAATGTGTGGGAAAAGCCGCTACAAATCTGGAATGCGAACGTCGCCGCGCACCGCCATGCGATTACCGGCGAGCGTTACAGCGGCTGCCCAGCCTGGTATCCTTCGCGCCTGTCTGATGGACGTGCGGTCGAGGAGTTGTTCCCGGAACAAGAGTGGCCGCTGAAACTGATTTCCTTTAAATCCAATACCATGTCCAGTGCGTCGGCCGTGATCCCGCGCCTGCATCATCTGAAGCCGGTTAATCTGGTGGCGCTCAATCCGCAGGACGGCAAGCGGTATGGTTTAGCACACGGCGATATCGTGCATATCACCACACCTGGCGGTCAGGTTGAAGCGCAAATCAGCTTACTGCATGGCGTGATGCCTGGGGTAATCGCGATTGAGCATGGCTATGGACATAAAGAGATGGGCGCTGCGCAGCATACGCTCGACGGTGAGCCGATGCCGTTTGATAAAAAGATAACGTCGGGAATCAATATCAACGATCTGGGCTTTGCGGATCCGACACGAAAGGTTGCTAACACCTGGCTGGATTGGGTTTCAGGAGCCGCTGTGCGTCAGGGGTTGCCAGCGAGAATTGAGCGTATAAATCGTTAATCATGTTAATAAAAGCATCGGAAAAAAATTATAACGCATTCATAAATAAAATTTAATTAAATTAATTATTGAAAGCCTGAATTATTCAAAAAAAGATTCAGGCTTTTTTATGTTTTATGCTACAGGAATCACATAATTGATATAAAAATTAGTTTTTCATTGTTCTTTTAACCGATGAGTAAGTTTCTGAAATGTATTTCTATCAAAGCAATAGAGAAGTTTGTCAGTACATAAGCGAGCATGAATTATGGGTTTTAGGTCGGATCACTGGAATACATAATAAGACTACACATAAGAATGAAAAGATGTTAGAGCCGTTATGGCGAAAATACGATAAGAATATTGAAGGCATTTCTATATTTTATTCAAAAATGGACGCGGCATTTTATTCAAAATATTTAGCACAGAGGTTTAATGAAAAATGGGATGTATATCCATTAGATGATTTCAATATTAAAGAAATGATGATGAATAATCAGCAGATTAAAAAAACCGACGATTATTATTTGTTATTACATGCCGGATTGTGGGCTAATAAAGAGCATGAAATTATTAGTTCAAATTATCATTTAGCTCAAGTAACAATCCCAGCCAAATATAACCCTGGAATTATAACTGAGGATAGCGAACATCCAATATTACAAATTCCTCAAAAGATAACAGATGAGTTTTGTAAAATATGGAGAAAAAGATTTCCTGATTTCATAAATCATACTAAATCACTGTGTAGTTATGATATTGATTATTTGAAAGAACAAAGTTTAATTGCATACAATAGAATAAAACTAAAGGAGTCCAGTAGAATAGATGATTGTGTTTATATGGCAACCTGGGAAAACTCATGGATTTTTTGTAACCCAGAGAATTTAAATTTAATAAAATAAGGAGTACGCAAATGGGACGCGCATATTTTTTAATCGTTGGCGATAAAACAACGTGTGGAGGAACTATTGTTACTGGTTGTGCAAATCATATTATTAATGGGCAACCAACCGCTTGTGAAGGTGATCACTATATATGTGGCTCAGATAAACAACTTTACCAAATAGTGGGGGGACAACCTGGTTACTTTATTCATGGCAGAAGTGCTGCCGGAACTGCGCATAGTGTTGGAACATGCTTGTGTAGATGTCGATTTATTAACTCGTATATTTATGCGTCATACGATTACGAAAGCAAAATTGTCTCCGCTCCTCAACCAGTAACCAGAGTAGCGTCTGTAGCGCCACAGAACGCACCACCCCCGCTAACTATGAGACCGGGGCCATCCTGTCCAGTAGAAGAAGATGAAGATGAAGATGAACCGTCACGCGAACCTGTAGATGCTGGATTTTGCGTATTACCTTACGGGGCCACACCATCATCATATGAACCTTATATTTTTATTAATCCGCCAGAGGGAACGCGCGAACTATATAAAAAATTAAATCCAGACATGAAGAAAAAACCGGGTTCAATTTTAATTATTGCAGATCCAGAAAAACAGGATGCAGATCAAATCAAACATATCGAGAAAGCCAGAGATAAAATTGATAATGCGCTGGAACCATTAACATTAGATGAAGCAAGGTTTTTGTATCAAAACAGACATGCAATAGACATGTTTACTTCATATGGTTCTGACTATGGTGGTATTCTTAGTGATATGTCAGAAAAATATTTTGGTGAAATTGAAAGTACGTTAAAGCAAATTCAGGATGCATATAAAAATCAATATGCAATGCGTGGTATGTTAATTGGCGAGCAATTTTTTGTAGAACGTAGGCAATTATTCTAAAAGCTGGATGGGATATTTTTAAAAATATTTAGAGAGCATATTGGTCTTGCTCAGTATGATGATATAAAAAAAGCACTGAGATTGTCGTCATCGTCTATTATTCATAAATGGAATCAGACCGGGGTTGACGATATTGAAGGTTACGCAACTTATATAGAAAAATCAGCAAAAATGGTAAAGTTGATGAAAACATTCAATAAAGTTGGTATTGTCTTGTCAGCATTGAATGGTGCTAATTCTATTTATGATGCCTGTACAATTGGTAGAGATTGTGAAAAAACGGCTTACACTGAAATTGGTAAATTTACTGGTGGGTTAGCTGCTCCGGTAGCATTTAACTTTGCCATTAAACGAACATCGACAGCCGTCTGTTCAATTGTACTGGCTGCTATAAGTGCTACAGAGGGAGGCGTGGGAGCTTTAGCTTGCCAAATTGTTGTACCAGCAATAACATCATTTGGAGTTGGTAAGGCTGGCGAAGAAGGAGGGACATTTATAGGTGAATCAATATATAACACTACTAATTAATACCCAATCAGAAGCAATTAATTAGCTTCCTCTGCCATGGTTAAATAATAAGGAAGTATATGACTAACAATGGATTAATCATATTAATTTTAACTGGAATAGTTGTTTTCAGTATCATAATCATGTATATATTAATGTTTATTGGCAATAAGAATTTTTATGTAATATGTGGTTTATATAAGAAAGAATTTGGCGAATTGCCATTTAACACCATACTATTTTATAAATCATCACCATTTTTTTTAACTGGTTATAATATAAAAACGAATTTTATCACAAGCCCCTTGATACTCAATAAAAAGGCCTTAGATAGTTCCAACCCTTGCGATGTGAAGTTTATAAAATCATTACCGAAAAAATTAACAAGAATTTATGTGATAACTCATTATTTTAATATATCCGTAGCAATTTCATTTATTACATTGGTGATAATGGCATACTTGAATAAATAAAGGGATTCCATCAGAGTCCCTTTATAGTTTTTATTTCAATGCCCCATATATCTGATCAACTATCCAGCCATATGGTTAACCGGATCGATAGACATCAGCGTTCCGGTCCATCTGGTATGAACTGGTCAACACACCAATCGTTGACATCATCAATGTGTTACCGTTCATACGCCACTCAGCAAAAAGCGGATCAGTTATTAACCGGGATCACCGCGCCTTTATATTTGGTGCGGATCCAGTCCTGGATCTCTTTGGAGTGCAGCACATCAACCAGCGCCACGATATCCTTTTTCTTCTCGTCACCGCGATGCACGGTAATGATGTTGGCATACGGGTTGTTTTCACCGCTTTCAACGGCAATCGGATCTTTCACCGGATCCAGCCCGGCGTCGATGGCGTAGTTAGCGTTAATCACCACCGCATCCCCTTCTTCATTGTTATACATCTGCGGTAACAGCGCCGCTTCCACGTTAGGCAGGAACTTCAGCTTTTTCGGGTTCTCAACAATGTCGCTAATGCGCGCGGTCACTTTATCTACGCCCGGCTTCAGTTTGATCACGCCCTCTTTTTCGAAAATCGACAGAATACGGCCTTCCTCAGATACCGCATCGCGCATGATGACCTTGCCACCTTCCGGCAAATCTTTAAGCGATTTCACTTTTTTCGAATAAATACCAATCGGCTCAATGTGGATCGCCCCAGCGCTGACGAAATCATACGTTTTATCGCCAGCATGATCTTTAATCACGCTGTTCAGGTACGGAATATGCTGGAAGTAGTTAGCGTCAATCTCACGGCCAGCCAGCGCGGTGTTCGGCAGAATGTAATCCTGGAAAGGTTTGATCTCCAGATCAATCCCCTGCTTCGCCAGTATTGGCTTAGCCTGCTCGAGGATCTCCGCATGCGGCACGTTGGACGCGCCAACGGTCAGCGTATCTGCCCACGAGGCAAAGCTCAGGGCGCTTAAGGTTGCTGCGGCAAGTAACGTCAGTGATTTTTTCATGATAATGGTTTCCGTATTTTATTAGCGTTTATCTAACAGAGAGGTGATCACATCGCCGCAAAGCTGGATGATGAAAACAATGAGCAAAATCGTCACTGTCGCCACCAGCGTGACGTCGCTGTGGTTGCGCTGGAATCCTTCCAGATAGGCCAAATTCCCTAAACCACCGGCGCCAATGACCCCCGCCATCGCGCTGTAGCTAACCAGCGCAATCAGCGTCACGGTGATGCCGGACACCAAGGCAGGAGAGGATTCCGGCAGTAAAACCCGAAAAATAAGTGTGCTCAGACGTGCGCCCATCGAACGCGTCGCTTCAATAACGCCTTTATCAACTTCACGCAGGGCAATTTCGACCAGACGTGCATAAAACGGCGCAGCACCGACGATCAGCGCAGGCAACGCGGCATTGGCGCCGAGAATGGTGCCGACCATCGCTTTGGTAAACGGGATCAGCAGCACGATCAAAATGATGAATGGGATCGAGCGAAAGATATTCACCACCAGCGAAATACCGCTATACACCGCGCGATTGTGAAACAGTCCACCGCGTGCGGTCAGGAACAATGCCAGACCAAGCGCGATGCCCAAGATAAAGGTCGCTGCGCCTGAAAGGGCTGTCATGTAGAGCGTTTCCTGGGTTGCTGCCAGCAGTTGTTCCCACTTCAGATGCGGGAAAAGTTCTTCAGCCATGTTGAATCACCTCGCCTTCAATGTCGCTCTGGCGCAGGTCGGCCAAAATATTGTTCAATTGTTCCTCAGAGGCCACAACGTGCACCCAGAGCTGACCAAAAGCGCCTTGTGCGGTTTGCGTCATCTTGCCGTGTAAAATGTTAAACGGCAGGCCATAGCGTAGGGTCAATTCACCCACCACTGGCCGATGCGTACGTTGCCCGGTAAACGTAAGCTTGATCACCACGCCGCCAAGTTCGCTGGCTAGCTGCGGGTTGAATTCGTCTTCCTCGGCGTATTGACTCACCTGACGAACGAACTGTCGGGTGATCGCCTGCTGCGGATGAGTAAAGACGCTAAGCACGTCGCCTTCTTCAACGACTTTGCCATTTTCCATGACCGCCACGCGATCGCAGATCTTGCGTACTACGTGCATTTCATGGGTGATCAGCACGATGGTTAATTTGAAGCGACGGTTAATATCGAGCAGTAAATCGAGGATCTGATCGGTAGTTTGCGGATCCAGGGCTGACGTAGCCTCGTCACAGAGCAGTACATCAGGATTATTCGCCAGCGCGCGGGCGATCCCTACGCGCTGCTTTTGGCCGCCACTGAGCTGCGATGGATACGCATTTTCGCGACCGCTCAGACCGACAAGGGTAATCAGCTCGGCCACTCGCGCCTTAATCATCGCTTTCGGCGCACCGGCAATTTGCATAGAGAAAGCGATATTTTCACTGACGGTGCGTGACCACAGTAAATTAAAGTGCTGAAACACCATGCTGATTTTCAACCGTGCCTGACGCAACGATTCCCCACAGGCGGCGGAGATATCCTGGCCGTTAATCGTTACGCTGCCGGAGGTCGGTTTTTCCAGACCATTAAGCAAACGTATTAAGGTGCTTTTTCCCGCCCCACTGTAACCAATAATTCCGTAAATCTGCCCCTGCTCAACCATCAGGTTGACATCATCGACAGCGGTAATGGAAAGCCTGCCTGGCGTAAACACTTTCGAAATATTTTTCAGGACAATCATGTCGTTTGGGTATCCGCTGCTGCTTATTGTTATCCTGCTAGTGCTTTTGGCTGTTTAGCAGTATGGATGTCCAAATGAGTGTAATCAGCGAGATTGGTTTTTAAAATGAATTAAAACGAATTTGATATAACTTTTAGGAATATGAAGACATTCGAGCCAGGATGACCGAATAACCTTCAACTGAGAGGACAAATGCAGGCTGTTGCGCAACAAACCTCGACGGTGGACGACCTCTTTATCCATACCTATGAACAAATTAGTGAATATTTCTTGTGAAACTGCACAGAACTCTTTTGAAACGCTGTTTCCATTTTCCTTTTTGATAATTTTCAGCGTATAATGCGCGCCAATTGTCTCTTGAATGGTTTCAGCACATTGACCTGTAAAACTCAACGACTACAAAATTCACCATCCCGTTGGGCTGAAACGCAAGCACACATTCCTCTGCACGCTCTTTCGATGTCACCTATCCTTAGAGCGAGGCATCACAACTTTCGTAACTCAGGTTTAGCTTTCCATCCGTGCGCGATGGAAGCCAGATTTCCATATCCTTCTCAACTTAAAGACTAAGACTGTCATGAAAAAGACGAAAATTGTTTGCACCATCGGTCCGAAAACCGAATCCGAAGAGATGTTAACCAAAATGCTGGACGCGGGCATGAACGTCATGCGTCTGAACTTCTCCCACGGTGATTACGCAGAACACGGTCAGCGCATCAAGAATTTGCGCAACGTCATGAGCAAAACCGGTAAAAAAGCCGCTATTCTGCTCGACACCAAAGGTCCGGAAATCCGTACCATTAAGCTGGAAGGCGGCAACGACGTTTCTCTGAAAGCGGGCCAGACTTTCACTTTCACTACCGACAAATCTGTTGTGGGCAACAACGAAATCGTTGCTGTTACCTATGAAGGCTTCACTAAAGACCTGTCTGTCGGCAACACCGTACTGGTTGATGATGGCCTGATTGGTATGGAAGTTACCGCTATCGAAGGTAACAAAGTTATCTGTAAAGTGCTGAACAACGGCGATCTGGGCGAAAACAAAGGCGTTAACCTGCCAGGCGTTTCCATTGCCCTGCCAGCACTGGCTGAAAAAGACAAGCAGGACCTGATCTTCGGTTGTGAGCAAGGTGTTGACTTCGTTGCGGCATCCTTTATCCGTAAACGTTCTGACGTCGTTGAAATCCGTGAGCACCTGAAAGCTCACGGCGGCGAAAACATCCAGATCATCTCCAAGATTGAAAACCAGGAAGGCCTGAACAACTTCGACGAAATCCTCGAAGCATCCGACGGCATCATGGTCGCTCGTGGCGACATGGGCGTTGAGATCCCGGTTGAAGAAGTTATCTTCGCGCAGAAGATGATCATCGAGAAATGTATCCGTGCACGTAAGGTCGTTATCACTGCGACCCAGATGCTGGATTCCATGATCAAAAACCCACGTCCGACCCGCGCTGAAGCCGGCGACGTTGCGAACGCCATCCTCGACGGCACCGATGCCGTTATGCTGTCTGGTGAGTCCGCGAAAGGCAAATACCCGCTGGAAGCTGTGACCATCATGGCCACCATCTGCGAACGTACCGACCGTGTGATGACCAGCCGTCTGGACTTCAACAACGACAGCCGCAAACTGCGCATCACCGAAGCCGTTTGCCGTGGCGCGGTTGAAACTGCAGAAAAACTGGATGCGCCGCTGATCGTCGTCGCAACTCAGGGCGGTAAATCTGCACGTGCTGTGCGTAAATACTTCCCGGATGCCACCATCCTGGCGCTGACCACCAATGAAACTACCGCGCGTCAGCTGGTGCTGAGCAAAGGCGTTGTTGCACAAGTTGTTAAAGAAATCAGCTCTACCGATGATTTCTACCGTCTGGGCAAAGAAGTTGCTCTGGAAAGCGGTCTGGCTCAGAAAGGCGACGTTGTAGTGATGGTTTCCGGCGCACTGGTTCCGAGCGGCACGACCAATACGGCATCTGTTCACGTGCTGTAATAATTCCATCGCGAATTAATTTGCTTAAAAAGCGCCCTTGTGGCGCTTTTTTTATTTTATCGATAGCCACAATTAATAAAAAATCAAATCGGATTTCACTATCCAATCCGAGATTATCTAAGATGAATCCGATGGAAGCTTTCTGTTTTCTCTCGGTTTTTTAGCTGTTTTTGCCCAATTCGATGCTTCTTTGAGCGAACGATCAAAAATAAGTGCATTCCCATCAAAAAAATATTCTCAACATAAAAAACTTTGTGTAATACTTGTAACGCTACATGGAGATTAACTCAATCTAGAGGGTATTAATAATGAATCGTACTAAACTGGTACTGGGCGCGGTAATCCTGGGTTCTACTCTGCTGGCAGGTTGCTCCAGCAATGCTAAAATCGATCAGCTGTCTTCTGACGTTCAGACTCTGAACGCTAAAGTTGACCAGCTGAGCAACGACGTGAACGCAATGCGTTCCGACGTTCAGGCTGCTAAAGATGACGCAGCTCGCGCTAACCAGCGTCTGGACAACGCAGCTACTAAATACCGTAAGTAATAGTATCTGTGTAATAGAAATGGCGCACATTGTGCGCCATTTTTTTTGCCCGTTATTTCCTTCCCTGTTACTGCGTTGTGCGCATCTGCACATCCTCCCCTGGCGCACCATTCTGCGCTGACTTCACATCTGGTCCGTTGGCAACAACAGGTGTCTGCCCGGCACTAACGGTCACGGGATAACCCGCACGGCGATACAGTGCTCTCTCAACCAGACTGTTATCGACGGCCTTATTCCCTTTGAACTGATTAAAACCTACCGGTAAAACATAGGGCATGGTCTGAACGTTTTGCTCCTCTTCCGGTGACAATGGCCTGTGCACCTCAACATAGCGCATACCATTTGGCTCGACGGCGTACTTTATCGGCTCGTTGATCGCTCTGACAGGCGTACCTGGTCGCACCTGCTCGAACAACGCTTTGATATCCGGCGCGTTCATACGGATACAACCAGAGCTTACGCGCAGACCAACACTGTCAGGTGCGCTGGTGCCATGGATCAGGTATTCACCGTTTCCATGCGCCAGACGCAGTGCAAAGCGCCCTAACGGATTATTTGGCCCGGCTGGCACTACCGGCGGTAATGTGATGCCGCGCTCCAGCGAGCGTTTACGGATGCCCGGTGTAGGCGTCCAGGTCGGGTTGGGTATTTTCTGCCCAACCCGGGTTTCCATCACCGGCGTTTCCAGCCCCTGCAAACCGATACCAATCGGGAATACCTGAACACTATTTTCTCCCGGCGGGAAGTAATACAGACGCAGTTCCGCCAGATTCACAATAATGCCTTCGCGTGGCGCATCCGGTAGCAATAATTGCGAGGGAATAGTAATCAGCGTTCCGGGTTTAGGGACGGGGGCAATAGTGTTATTGGCTTCAAGGATCAGCATGGCAGCGGTGTCAAAACGCCGGGCTATCGCCTGGAGATTCTTATCACCTTCCTGCACGGTGTAGGTTTGATTGTGCCCCACAAGACGGCTATTCGCCGGAGGCAACGGATAATCGACCGCCCATGCGGCCTGAATAGCGCTGTAAGCGCCGATTAGCATTAACGTAATAACAGACGCGCGTTTCATACTCACTCACCCCCCTGGCGTTCTTGCCGGACGGCGGCGAGCGCCCGATCCGGCCTACGAGTCACTGCGTTGTTCTACACGAACGCTTTCAGGTCGGTCTGAAAGTTGACGTGTTTTATCAGTTTAGCTAAGAGTTGCGGCTTTGGCGCGAATAGCCCGAATCATCGCCTCCAGCCCCTGTGAACGTGAAGGGGTGAGATGCTGTGCGAGCGCCATTTTTTCGAACCACTGACGCACATCAAAATTCACAATATCCTGAGCCGTCATCCGGTCATACAAAATGAAGACGATGGCGATAAGTCCTTTCACAATTGCCGCATCACTGTCGCCCTGTAATTCAATAATACCTTCAGCATTCTGCCGCATAACAATCCATACCTGACTTTGACATCCCTGAATGCTATTTTCCGGGCAGCGATCGTCGGCATTTAATTCCGGCAGGCGCTGACCCAGTTCAATGATGTACAGGTATTTCTCTTCCCAATTAGCGCAACGCAGAAAATTACGCAATAGTTTTTCTTTATCCGGTAGCGCAGCCATAATGCCTCCCTGTTATCCCAGCAAGTGATGAATACGCTTGAGTCCCGTCACCAGGCGATCCACTTCTTCATGGGAGTTATACATGGCAATAGAAGCCCGGCACATCGCGGGAACGTGATAATAAGCCATCAACGGCATAGCGCAGTGATGCCCCGTACGCACAGCAATTCCATAGTTATCAAGAAAGCTACCGACGTCATACGCGTGATGTTTGCCGAGGTTAAAGGCGATCACGCCTAAACGGTTTTCCGGGCCGTAGATTGTTAAATCCGGCACATCCGCCAACTGTTCCAATGCATAACGCATCATGAACTGCTCATATTCACTGATTTCTGCCAGCCCGAGCGCTGAAACATATTCAATAGCCGCGCCGAGCCCAATAATGCCCCCGGTGTTTGGCGTTCCGGCTTCAAAACGCCAGGGGGCTTTAGCCCACGTCGTTCCCTGGCTCAGACTGACGGTTGCTATCATCGAGCCACCGCCTTCCCACGGTGGCATTTCCTGCAGCAGCGACTCTCTGGCATACAGCACGCCAATACCGGTGGGTCCATAGAGCTTGTGCCCGGAGAAGACATAAAAGTCGCAATCCAGTGCCTGCACATCCACCTGATGATGCATAACCGCCTGTGCGCCATCTACCAGCACTTTTGCGCCGTGCTGATGCGCCAGCGCGATCATCTCCGGCAGCGGGTTTTCCGTGCCCAGCACGTTAGATACGTGGGTAATCGCCAGCAGTTGCGTGCGATCATCAAACAACGTCGGCAGCGTTTCCAGTTGCAACGTCCCGTCGGCATTGAGCGGAATAACGCGCAGTTCAGCCCCGACTCGGGCACACAGCATCTGCCAGGGCACTATGTTGGCATGGTGCTCCATTTCGCTGATGATGATGTTATCGCCAGCCCGCACATTGCTGTTGCCCCAGCTGTTCGCCACCAGGTTGATCCCTTCCGTGGTGCCGCGGACAAACACCAGCTCTTCAGCGGAGCGGGCGTTAATAAACAGCGAGGCGAGCTTGCGCACATTCTCCATTTTTTCCGTGGCCTGAGCGCTCAGCGTATGGATCCCACGGTGGACCGCCGCATAGCCGTGACGGTAAAACTCGGCTTCAGCATCAATCACCTGATTGGGTTTTTGCGCGCTCGCCGCGCTGTCCAGATACGCCAACGGTAAACCATTCACTTCACGCGTCAGAACCGGAAAATCGGCCCGCACTTTTTCAATGGGAAATGTCATGCTACGCCTCCCGGCAGACGTTGGGCTATCCGCGCCAGTACCTGTTGTTTCAGCGTTTCATCGCTCAGGGCTTCCGTCAGCTCAGCGGCAAACGCGTAGAGAATCATCTGTTGGGCATCCTGCTGACCAATCCCACGCGAACGCAGATAGAACATCTGTTCATCGTCGATCCGCCCTACCGTCGCCCCGTGGCTGCATTTCACGTCATCAGCGTAGATTTCCAGTTGCGGCCTGGTATCCACTTCTGCCAGTTTACCGAGCAGTAGATTATTGTTCGTCATCTGACCATCAGTTTTAATGGCATGCTGCGCCACGTTAATCAGGCCATTAAACACCGCCCGGCCTTTATCGCTGACAATCGTTTTATGTAACTGGCGGCTGTTGCAATACCCCTTATTGTGTTCAAGCCAGGTTCGGGTATCGCAAACTTCATTTTTCACCGGCATCGCCAGGCTGTTAAGGCGCAGCGTGCTGTTCTCCCCATTAAGCTGGGTACTGGTGTTATGGCGTAATACCGCACCACCGAGTAAGAAGCTGTAGCTCACCGCCGTCGCATCTGCCCCTACCTGGATATCGTTATGCGCGAAATGGTGGCTAACCGGATTCTCAAACGCCAGTTTGATATGGTGCAAATGGGCATTTACCGCCACGTTCATGGTTAAACGTGCGCCGGTGAAATGACGAAGCTCGCTAAGGCTGACATAGTGTTCAATAACGGTGGCTTCTGCGCCTTCCGCCAGCTCCAGATGGTGGCGATAGTGCGCCGTGTTCACCTCATCGCCCGCCAGCCCCTGGGTAATGTGCAGCAGCAGCAGCGGTTTCGCGGGGCGCTGGTTACGCTTCACCTGAATGTGCGTGACGCTACGCGACAGGCTTTCGGTCAGGTGCAGAAAGACTTCCGGTTGGATGGCGGCCGGTAGCGTCTGACGCGCATCATCAACGGTAATGTCAAAGCCGCTGCCGTCCATGCGGTCGCTCAGCGTCGGGCAGAACTGCCCGTCGACAAATACCAGTCGTATGGCATCAATTGCCGGCGCCAACGCTTCACACTGGGCTGACGTTATCTCAGCGACATGACTGACAAACTGGCTGTTGGTTAAACCCTCCAGCGGCGTGTATTTCCAGTCCTCATGTTTACGCGTCGGCAACCCCAGCCGCAACATCTGTTGCAGGTGTTGTTGCGCATGCTGTGAGCGACGCTCACCCTGCGCTTCAAACAGATGATGCCACTGTTGGAGCACGTTACTGCTGTTCACTAAGCCAGCCATACCCTTGCTCCTCCAGCTGTTTAACCAGCGTAAAATCACCGGACTTCACAATGCGCCCCTGGTAGAGAACGTGGACGTAATCGGGTTTGATATAGTCGAGGATTCGCTGGTAGTGGGTGACAATAACAAACGAACGCTTTCCGTCACGCAATGCGTTCACGCCATCTGCCACGATTTTCAGCGCGTCAATATCCAGCCCGGAGTCCGACTCATCCAGAATGCACAACTGAGGCTCCAGCACCGCCATTTGCAAAATGTCATTACGCTTTTTCTCACCGCCGGAGAAACCGACGTTGACCGAACGCGTGAGTAAATCTGCCGGCATCTTCAGCAACGCAATTTTTTCTTCCATCAGATCCTGGAAGTCAAACCTGTCCAGCGATTCTTCGCCACGGTAGCTGCGCACGGCATTCAGTGCCGTTTGCAGGAAAAACTGGTTACTGACGCCGGGAATTTCTACCGGATACTGAAATGCCATGAAGATGCCTTCACCGGCACGGTCTTCCGGTGACAGTTCCAGCAAGTTCTTACCGTTAAATTCAACCGTCCCGCCAGTGACTGCATAATCTTCTCGTCCGGCGAGTGTCGCAGACAACGTGCTTTTCCCGGAACCGTTCGGCCCCATAATGGCGTGTACTTCCCCGGGGCGAATCTCAAGACTCAGCCCACGCAGGATCGCCTTCTCTTCCACACTGACCTGTAAATCTTTAATGCTTAACATGTGCTTTCCTTAAATTTTAGCCGACGCTGTGTTCAAGACTTATGGCGAGAAGTTTTTGCGCTTCCACGGCAAATTCCAGCGGCAGCTCAGAGAACACGTCTTTACAGAAGCCATTGACGATCATTGAAATAGCATCTTCTTCGCTGATGCCACGTTGCAGGCAGTAGAACAGTTGGTCTTCACCAATGCGCGAGGTCGTCGCTTCATGTTCAAGCTGAGCGCTGTTGTTACGGCACTCAACATACGGGAAGGTATGTGCCCCACAGTCCGCACCAATCAGCATTGAGTCACATTGGGTATAGTTGCGGGCGTTAGTGGCGGTAGGCATAATTTTCACTAAGCCGCGATAGCTATTCTGGCTATGTCCGGCGGAAATCCCTTTCGAGATAATGGTCGATTTGGTGTTTTTGCCGATGTGGATCATCTTGGTGCCGGTATCGGCCTGCTGGTGCCCGCTGGTCAGCGCAACGGAGTAGAATTCGCCGATCGAATTATCACCGCGCAGAATACAGCTCGGGTATTTCCAGGTAATGGCTGAACCGGTCTCTGACTGCGTCCATGACATTTTGCTGTTTTCGCCTTCGCACAGCGCACGTTTAGTCACAAAATTCAGGATGCCGCCGGTATTGCCATCGCCGGGGAACCAGTTTTGTACCGTTGAATACTTCACCTCAGCATCTTTATGGATGATCACCTCAACCACCGCCGCATGCAGCTGGTAACTGTCACGTACCGGCGCCGAACAACCTTCGATATAGCTGACGTAACTCCCCTCATCCGCCACCAGAATCGTGCGTTCAAACTGTCCGGTTTTTTCTGCATTGATACGGAAATAGGTCGACAGTTCCATTGGGCAACGCACACCCTTCGGCACATAAATAAACGTGCCGTCCGATGCCACCGCCGCATTCAGCGCGGCAAAGAAATTGTCATTCCCCGGGACGACGGTACCGAGGTATTTTTTTACCAGTTCTGGATGATCGTGGATGGCCTCGCCGAACGAGCAGAAAATAATACCCTGTTCCGCCAGCTTATCGCGGTAGGTCGTCGCGACTGACACCGAATCGAAAATGGCATCCACCGCCACTTCTTTGCCTTCACGGACCGGCACGCCAAGCTGCTCGAACGCGTCTTCAACCTCTTTGCTTAAAAACGCATTCGCGCCCGTTTGTTGCACCGCTCCCGGCTCAGAGGCACAGGTTTCATCACAGTTGCCGCAAGAAGGTGCAGAGTAATAGCTGTAATCCTGGTAGTTCAGTTTGTCATAGTGCGCTTTTAGCCAGTGTGGTTCTTCCATCGTCAGCCACGCGTTAAACGCATTCAGACGGAACGCCAGCATCCAGTCGGGTTCATTTCGTTTTGCCGAAATTGCCCGTACAACCTCTTCGTTGATCCCTTTCGCCAGTTCATCGGTTTTGAGTTGGGTAAAGAACCCCTCTTTGTAATTGAGGTGCCCGCCAGCCCAGGTGTTGACATCGTCAGTTGCTTCAGTGTTACGAGACATAGTACCGCCTATACCCCAAAGCTTTCGCCACAGCCGCATTCGTTCTGGGCTTTCGGGTTATGAAATTTAAATAACTGATTTAATCCTTCACGCACGAAATCGACTTCAGTTCCATCGATAAACGGCATCGCCTGTAACGGGACATAAAGTCTGGCGCCCTCTGTTTCAAAGAGCAGATCGTCTTTCTCAGGTTGCTTGACGGTGTCCAGCACATAGCCAAATCCCGCGCACCCGGTTTGTTTCACGCCTAGCCTCACGCCCAACATATCGGGTTGCCTTGCCACCAGTTCACGGATATGCGCCGCTGCCGCAGGCGTTAACGTCAGCCCGCGCCACGCAAAATCGTTGGGATTGAATGTTCCTGAATGCAATTCCATAGGGTTACCTCGAGTCATTAGCTTTCAAGCTATAACACCATGTTAGTGATAATGATTATCACTTCAACCCCTCAACAGCAGGGGCATTCGGGTTAACCGCCATTTTTGACGACTTTTATTAAGCATAGCCCCTGCGGCGAGGGTTAACAGGGATGGATTTTTTTATTCAATACATTGATTAATAATAGATTATGAATGTGTAATCGTTCCGGCAGGTCAAATGCTAAAAGATGTATAGATAATGTCTATTTAAGGGATAGGTGGGGATGACTACGGGGAGCAATGCGGTTCAAAACGCATGTGGGCCATAAAAAACCCTTAAGTCTGCTTGCTATGCTGGCAGACTTAAGGGTTCCGACCCCATCCGGCGCTTATCTCCGGCACTCACAATGGCTTAGCTCTTGAAGGGGCGATAAGAAGAATCTCATACACTGAAAAATTTTTTTTAACACAAATTGCGCTTTGACTATTTTATAAACACGCTCAATCACATCGTTAGCACTGTGTCTTATTCAGTGTATCCAGCAACAGTCGCAACCCCGCAGGCTGGTGATCGCGGGAAAGATATAAACCATAAATCGGCAGGCGTTTAGGCTGTAGTTGGGGTAGAAGTCGTATTAATCTCCCCTTCGCCAGCCCTTCTCTCGCCTCCTGCTCAGGAACCAACGCAATCCCCATCCCCGCCAGGGCGGATTCACATAGCAGTGACGAGATACCGGCGCTTAAATTACCTTTAATGGCCACAGTGACGGCTTGCCCTTGCGCATCCAGAAAATGCCATGACTTTCCGGCGAACCCGCTGTAATAAAGGCAATTATGCTGCGCAAGATCGTCGACGTTTTTTGGGATGCCATGCTGGTTAAGATAATCCACGGAGGCACATAACACCGATTCACAATCCCCTAAGCGCCGGGCAATCGTTCCGGGTTCGGGATTTTCCGTGATGCGGATCGCCACATCGATACGCTCCCCAACCAGGCTTACCGGTTGATTGTTGATCTCAACTTCAATGCGGAGTTCAGGATAGCGAGCAAGAAATGCGGGCAGCACCGGTGCCAGAATATGTAGGGCAGTAAAATGTGCACACGCCACCCGTAGCGTACCCGATGGGGTCTGCGCGAGCCCGGCGGCACCAATATCTCGCGAAAGCTGTGCCAGGGTGCGGGTTTTCAGCAATGCCTCTTCGCCGGCAGGCGTGATTGTCAACCGTCGTGACGAACGATGGATAAGCCGCGCCCCGGTCCACTTTTCCATCTCATCCAGATAGCGACTGACCATCGGTCGGGAAAGCCCGAGCGCACGCGCGGCGGCACTCAAACTGCCTAAATCACAGATATGGTTAAAAACTGTTGCCGCCATGACTCTGTCCATTGCATCCCATCCGATCGTTTTATGAAACTCAGCATGTCCTGATATGGGAATTCTAACAGATCCGAATTTCCTTAAAATACGGGAACGATCAAAAGACAATATCCTGCACAAGGTTCCCCGTTATGAAAATCAATACACTGGCTATGCTGTTACCCCTGTTTGCCTCTTCGGCATTTGCCGCTCCACTACAGCTGGATGTCTATAATCCGCAGGAGAAGGGTATTTTCCCGGTCTCTTCGACGCTGGTGTCTGGCCCCAAAGAGGCGATTTTGTTTGACGCCCAGTTCAGCACCAAAGATGGCGAAAAGCTGGTGCAGATGATTCGCTCCAGCGGTAAGACGCTGAAAGCCATTGTGATCACGTCTGGCGATCCGGATTTCTATTTTGGCCTTGAGCCACTCGTCAAAGCCTTCCCCGGCGTCAACGTGCTGGCTACGCCGCACGTGGTGGATCATATTCGTGCCACCAAAGAAGCCAAATTACAGTTCTGGGGCCCACAGATGAAAGATGGCGCGCCAACATCGCTCACCGTACCGCAGGCCACCACGCAAACACAATTTACGGTTGATGGCGAAACGCTGGAATTACGCCATCCTAATGACTATGCGGCGTATGTCTGGATCCCGGCGAATCGGGCCATTATTGGCGGCACAGGCGTGGCTTCCGGTATACACGTCTGGACGGCAGATACTCAGTCTGCAGAACAGCGTAGTGCATGGCGTAACGTACTGAGCGAAATGCAGAGCTTACAGCCCACCCAGGTGGTCCCGGGTCATTATATTGGTGAACGCCCGGCGGGTGATACAGCGATTCGCTTCACTCAGGATTATTTGCAGTCGTTTGAGCAGGCATTAGAGGCGAAGAAAGGTTCGGATTATGTGATTAAAACCATGACCGCGGCATGGCCGGGCCTTGCAGACGAAAGCTCTCTGGAACTGAGTGCGAAAGTGAATACCGGTGAGATGAAGTGGTAAACAAGATTTAAGGCAAAAAATAACCCCGAACATGTGTCGGGGTTTTTATTACGACAGGCATACCGGAATCAATGAACGCCCAGGCGCCAGGCAAAATAGATCTCTTCTTTCAGTTCAGTCGAAGAGAGCGTTAATAAATCGGCAAACTCCAGCTCTAATTGTTTCAATCTTTTCAGGTACTGAGCCGGTGAAAGATCGGTTTTATCACGACGTAAAAATTCTATTGCCAGTTGGGCCGGGTCTAATTGGGTAGACATATCATCCTCGCTTGTGTTCAGAACCTGCACAGTATAACACCATTACCTGCGCAGATAATGACCAAACTCAACATGCATCACAAAATAGCGGTCGTCAGTCGCGAGGTGCAGCATAACCGACCCTGCTCATCGAAGATCTCGATTTGCCACACCTGATGACGTGAACCGGTATGCACAGGGCTGCACACCCCTCTGACGAGCCCTTCACGTGCAGAACGAACGTGGTTGGCGTTAATCTCAAGGCCCACCACTTTTTGAGTGCCCATCGTACACAGGTATCCAGCCACCGAGCCAATGCTCTCAGCCAGCACGACAGACGCCCCGCCGTGCAGCAAACCAAAGGGTTGTTTGGTGCGATGGTCCACAGGCATTGTGGCTTCCAGAGTATTGTCGCCGATATGCACAAAACGAATATCGAGCAGCCCTACCATATTTCCTTCACCCATGGCGTTGAGCGCCTCGAGTGTGACTTCACGTTTCCAGATCATCCTATAATCTCCAGTAATGCCTGTAATGGGTGGCGAACGCCCGTGCCTTCTACGCGTTTAACCTGGCTGCGACATGAATACCCGGCAGCCAGACAACGGTTACGTGGCAATCGTTGCATTGCCTGGTGCCATGATAACTCATAGATCCCTAAAGAGTTCTGGTGATTCTTCACTTCGTGGCCATAGGTACCCGCCATCCCACAGCACCCCACGCTGACATTTTCCAACTTTGCGCCAAAACGGGCAAAAATCGCGGCCCACTGTGCAGGCGCTCCCGGCAGAGCGGTCACTTCGGTACAGTGTCCGAAGAAGTACCACGGTTCACCACCGATAGCGACCGGCGGTTGTGACGCCAGTACAGCCGATAACCACTCATTGACCAGTAAGACATGGAAATCACCGCGCTGCTCGCCGAGCGCCAGCGTGTATTCATCGCGATAACATAGCACCAGCGCCGGATCGACACCGACCATCGGGATATTCAGCTTTGCCACCCGGTTGAGGAATTCAGCGGTCTTTTTCGCCGTTTTCGCAAACCGGTTTAAAAAGCCCTTTATATGCTGCGCTTTGCCGTTAGGCGAGAATGGCAACAGCACCGGCTGCAAACCCAATTTTTCTACCAGTCGGATGAAATCAGCCACTACCTGTGCATCGTAATAGCTGGTGAACGGGTCCTGCACCACCAGCACCGTACGTGCTTTTTGCTCCTTGCTGAGAGCTTCAAGCTGTTCCAGCGTCATATTGGCCGAACGATGCCCGACCAGCTGTCGTTGTAATGATGGCGCAGACAACAGCGGCAAATCCACCATGCCGATGTGTTTTTTAGCCAGATTACGTACCAGTGGTTGATTGATGAAAAAGTTGAACGTTTTAGGTGCGCGCGCCATCAGCGGTGCATAACTCTCAACGGTGGCGACCATGTGATCGCGGAGCGGGCGCAGATAGCGCGTGTGATACAGCTGCAGAAAGCGCGAGCGGAATTCCGGAACGTCAATTTTTATCGGGCACTGCGTAGAACAGGCTTTACATGCCAAACACCCGGACATCGCCTCTTTCACTTCATGCGAGAAATCATATTCGCCCTTACGTGCATGCCAGCTGTTCCGGGTTCGGGCGATTAGCGTACGTAAACTGGCACGTTTTTCTGGCAACTCTTTTTCCAGTTTCACGGGGTCGATCCCACGATCGGCCAACAGACGCAACCATTCCCGTACCAGCGTTGCCCGCCCTTTTGGCGAGTGAATGCGATTGAGGCTAATTTTCATCGAAGGACACATCGGGCTTTTGGCATCGAAGTTAAAGCATAACCCGTTGCCGTTACACTCTATTGCCCCACGCCACTCCTGGCGAACGGCCAGCGGGATTTGACGATCGTAAGTCCCACGTTTAACCGCATCCACTTTCATCATTGGCGCATCGATGGCTTCCGGAGGGCAAATCTTCCCCGGATTGAGCCGGTTTTGCGGATCAAACACCGACTTCACTTTGCGCAGTTCGCGATACAGTTCCTCGCCAAAGAACGCCGGGCTGTACTCAGCACGGAAACCTTTCCCGTGTTCGCCCCACAGCAGACCACCGTATTTTGCCGTCAGCGCCACCACATCATCAGAGATGCGTTTCATCAGCACTTCTTGTTGTGGATCGCACATATCCAGCGCAGGTCTGACATGCAGTACCCCGGCATCCACGTGACCAAACATGCCATAGCTCAGGCCATGACTATCGAGTAGCGCACGGAACTCGGCAATATAGTCGGCCAGGTGTTCCGGCGGTACGCAGGTATCTTCGGCAAACGGAATCGGCTTCGCAGAGCCTTTGGCATTACCCAGCAGACCAACGGCCTTTTTCCGCATGGCGTAGATGCGCTCGACACCAGCCAGTTCGGTACACAGCTGCCAGCCAATTACGCCAGCTTCCTGCCGGGCAATTAGTCCGTCCAGGCGTTCACACAGCGCACTGACCTGCGAATCAATTAATGCTTCATCGTCACCGGCAAACTCGACGATATTCAGCCCGAGCATCTCTTTATCCGGGACATCGGTAATCAATTCGCTGACGGAGTGCCAGACAATATCTTCACGCGCCAGATTAAGCACTTTGGAATCGACGGTTTCGACCGACAGCGCGCGCGCTTCCACCATCACTGGCGCATTACGCAATGCAGAGTCAAACGAATCGTATTTGACGTTGACCAGTCGCCGAACTTTAGGCAGCGGCGTGATATCAAGGCGGGCTTCGGTGATAAATGCCAGCGTACCTTCGGACCCCGTAAGGATGCGGGTTAAATCAAACTCGGTCATCTCATCATTGAAGACGTGCCGCAGGTCGTAGCCGGTTAAAAAGCGATTGAGCTTCGGGAACTTGTCAATGATCAACTGTCGGTTCTCACGACACCGTTCATAAACCGTCTTATAGATGCACCCAATCGCTGTATTGTTTTTACCGAGCATTTCGGCAAATTCAACCGGCATCGGCTGGGTATCGAGAATATCCCCGCCCATTAATACCGCGCGAATACCCAGCACGTGATCGGAGGTTTTACCGTAGACCAGCGAACCTTGCCCGGAAGCGTCGGTGTTGATCATTCCCCCCAACGTCGCCCGGTTACTGGTGGACAATTCAGGCGCAAAGAAATAGCCGTAGGGTTTCAGATACTGGTTAAGCTGATCTTTTATCACCCCGGCTTCTACCCGCACCCAACCTTCCTGCACATTGATTTCAATGATGCGGCTCATGTAACGGGACATATCAACAATAATGCCCTGATTAAGCGCCTGCCCGTTGGTGCCTGTACCGCCGCCGCGAGGGGTAAAAATCAACGACGAAAAGAGCGGTTCTGACGCAAGGCGGGCGATAAGCGCCACATCAGCCGTCGAACGAGGGAAAACCACGGCATCAGGCAGAAGCTGATAGATACTGTTATCCGTCGACATTGTCAGACGATCGGCATAGCTCGTTGCCGTATCGCCCGTGAACCCTTGCTGCTCCAGCGCCTGCAAAAAATTGAGCACCAGTTGAACGACACCTGGCGCCTGAGAAATTTGTGGAATCATTATAGTGACCCTTTCCTGCGGTCTGTGTTGTGAATTTAATCGTTTGCGTGTTGCTTTGTTTGTTGTATCACATTTTTTTCTAATACGCTCAGCAGATTTACAGGCAGAATCCGCCTGTTCAAAACCGCTGAAATTGCTCATCATTATAGAGTGTGATTAACGTGTTCACGTCGCGTCAACGTTCTGACGCAAAGACAAAGGTGAAAAGTATTTATGGTAAATTTCCGTCAGCCCAGGGATATTGCACAAGTGCTGCTATCGGTGCTGTTTTTAGCCATCATGATTGTGGCCTGTCTCTGGATTGTGCAACCCTTTATTCTCGGTTTTGCCTGGGCAGGTACGGTGGTCATTGCGACCTGGCCCATCCTGATACGTATACAAAAATTGCTGTGGGGACGCCGTTCACTCGCCGTGCTGGTGATGACCCTGTTGTTAGTTCTGTTATTCATTATTCCTATCGCCCTGTTGGTCAACAGCATCGTTGATGGCAGTGGTCCTCTGATCCATGCAGTGACCGCCGGTGATATGACGCTGCCGGATCTGGCGTGGTTAAACAGTATTCCTCTGGTGGGTGCCAAACTCTATGGCGCATGGCACAGCCTGTTGGATATGGGCGGTTCGGCTATCATGGCTAAGGTTCGTCCCTATATCGGTACCACAACCACCTGGTTTGTTGGTCAGGCCGCGCATATTGGCCGCTTTATGATGCACTGTGGCTTGATGTTGCTATTCAGCGCCCTGCTGTACTGGCGCGGTGAACAGGTGGCGCTAGGCATTCGCCACTTCGCCTGCCGTCTTGCATCGAAACGCGGTGACGCTGCAATCCTGTTGGCAGCACAGGCCATTCGTGCGGTTGCATTAGGCGTGGTCGTCACCGCGCTGGTGCAGGCCGTCCTCGGGGGTATTGGTCTGGCGGTAACGGGGGTACCTTACGCTACGCTACTGGCGGTGTTGATGATCCTCTCCTGTCTGGTGCAACTGGGGCCTTTACCGGTGCTGATTCCGGCCATTATCTGGCTTTACTGGACAGGTGATTCTACCTGGGGCACGGTGCTGTTGGTGTGGAGTGGCGTGGTCGGAACACTGGATAACGTTATTCGTCCCATGCTGATTCGTATGGGGGCTGATTTGCCGCTGATCCTTATTCTTTCCGGGGTTATCGGTGGGTTGATTGCATTCGGTATGATTGGTCTGTTTATCGGCCCAGTGGTACTGGCTGTTTCATGGCGCCTGTTCTCCGCATGGGTCAATGAAGCCCCTGCACCGGGCACTGACCCGGAACAAATCCTCGAAGAAATCGCTGAAATCGAAAGCAATAAGTAATACAGCATCAGGCGGCAACATTGCCGCCTGATTGTTTAATATTGCTGATAAACACATCACAGCTCCCCGAACGAAACCCAATCCCAGCGCTGTGGGAGTACTCATTTATGTCGCAAATTCTTTACAGTTTTTAAACTATTGGGATGAATCTGATCGACGTGAAAAACCAGCATGCCTACTATTACCCCAAGGCTTTAGATCAACACATTGATTTATAAGCATGGAAATCCCCTGAGTGAAATAACGAATTGCTGTGTGTAGTCTTTGCCCATCTCCCACGGTGGGCTTTTTTTTGTCCTGCATTTCCACGTCCCCTAACGACCTACATCACATCAGCTAGCCAATTGTTTTATTTCACTCTCACGCCAAATGCACCAACTTCACAGATTAATAACAAATAATATTGCACAAGATACTGTGACTCTCTTCAAGCCGAAATATCCACAACAATGCTATTACTATTCCACCGTCTTTTATGAAGTGATGAAATAATGAACGCATTAGAATTGCAGGCTATCCGCCATATTTTTGCTATGACGGTGGAAGAAAGCGCCGCATATATCGCGCGTGATGGCGACATTGTTGCCTGGCAACAATGGGAAAGTGGGGAAAAAGAAATCCCGGAAAACATCGCGCGCATTTGTGCAGAAATGAAAGCAAAGAGAAAGTTAAGAATTAACGCGATCATCGAAAAAATAAATAATCGTATTGGTAATAACACAATGCGTTTTTTCCCCGATCTGGTTTCTTTTCAGGCAGTTTATCACCACGACCATTTTCTCGACTGGAAAATCTACCAATCTGCTGCAGTGGAGCTCTATGCACACAACCTCGAGCGTTTGTGTTAGGCGGTCATCACGCCACCACTACGTTGCAACACGGGCCCCCGACATTATGCCCTCGCTCATGCGCAGTCTGCATACTATTTAGGCTAACACGCCCTACGCGACACAAAAAACAATATCCATTTAGCCTCTTCGCTGAGTAACACATTATGAAAAATACCTATTTCTCCACTGCGATAGGGCTGTACCTTAATTACCTGGTACACGGTATGGGGGTCATTCTGATGTCCCTCAATATGTCCTCACTTGAACAGCAGTGGCAAACCAATGCAGCGGGAGTGTCGATTGTCATCTCCTCCCTTGGTATCGGTCGGTTAAGCGTCTTATTAGTTGCAGGCATGCTCTCCGATCGCTATGGCCGCAGACCGTTTATCATTTTTGGCATGATCTGCTACCTCATCTTCTTTTTTGGCATCATCAATACTCACAGCATTGTGATTGCCTACGCCTTTGGTTTTTTAGCGGGAATGGCAAACAGTTTTCTTGATGCCGGAACCTACCCCAGCCTGATGGAAGCTTTCCCCCGCTCGCCCAGCACCGCCAATATCCTGATTAAAGCCTTTGTATCCAGCGGCCAGTTTCTGTTGCCGATGGTTATCAGCCTGCTGGTGTGGGCTGAACTCTGGTTTGGCTGGTCCTTCTTGCTGGCGGCGGGAATTATGGCGGTCAACGGCATATTTTTGTTTCGCTGCCGCTTCCCTGCACATCCGGGGCCGAAGCATTGCATCACGCCATCATCCGCTTTACAGGAACCTATTCATCCGGGGCATCGTTGTTCCCTTCTCGATCTGGGGAGTTACACCCTGTATGGCTATATCTCGATGGCCACATTTTATCTGGTTAGCCAGTGGCTGGCACAGTATGGTCAGTTTGTCGCTGGTATGCCGTATACGTTATCTATCAAGCTGTTAAGTATTTACACCTGCGGTTCGCTGCTGTGCGTATTCATTACTGCTCCTCTGGCGAGAAAAGCGGGTCGTGCAACGTCTCTGTTGATGCTGTACACCTTTATCTCCTTTGTCGCGCTGCTGGCGGTTTGCCTGCATCCAACGACCTGGGTCGTGATTACATTCGCCTTTGTCATCGGGTTCTCATCAGCCGGAGGCGTCGTGCAAATCGGTCTAACGCTAATGGCCGCTCGCTTTCCGCAGGCGAAAGGTAAAGCTACCGGTATTTACTACAGCGCGGGCAGTATCGCGACCTTCACGATCCCACTAATAACCGCCAGGCTCTCCGAAACCAGTATTGCGCACATCATGTGGTTTGATGCGGGTATCGCTGCGCTCGGTTTCCTGTTGGCACTGTTTATTGGCTATCGCAGCCGGCTTGCAGCAAAGCGTCAGTTAAACATGGCACCACTCGCACAATAACGCGGATGCAATATTGTTCCCCTCTTCTGCAAAATAATTTGACGGATTATTAAAATAACGGCAAAACGTCGGTCTGACGAATTAGGTTTCACAGTTTGATATGCAATATACCTGGTAATTTAAACGCCATGCTATGTAGGTACAATAACTACTGCCCGGTATATTAATCACAAGGTCGCCGAAATTTAAACTACACCGACGAGCACAGAATAATTTTAAAATCCGCAAGGAGTTGTGAAAAAATGTCTCAGAAAAAGACCTTTAACACGCCATTTCTTCTGGCGATAACCTGTATTTATTTAAGTTATTTTTTACACGGTATTAGCGTCATCACACTGGCGCAAAACATGACATCCCTGGCTGAAAAATTTTCAACCGATAATGCAGGGATTGCCTATCTAATTTCCGGTATTGGTCTTGGTCGACTGGTCAGTATTCTATTCTTTGGCGTTCTCTCAGATAAGTTCGGTCGTCGGGCTATCATTTTGTTAGGCGTTATTCTATATATGCTGTTCTTCTTCGGTATTCCCGCCAGCCCCAATCTGATGATTGCCTTTATTCTGGCGGTATGCGTCGGCGTAGCAAATTCAGCGCTGGATACCGGCGGTTATCCGGCGTTAATGGAATGTTTCCCTAAAGCATCCGGCTCGGCGGTTATTTTGGTTAAAGCCATGGTGTCGTTTGGCCAGATGATTTACCCCATCATCGTCAGTACCATGCTGCTCAACCATGTCTGGTACGGCTATGCGGTCATCATCCCGGGTGTACTGTTCGTGATCATCACCCTGATGCTGTTAAAAAGTCGCTTTCCCAGCCAGATGGTGGACGCGGGTCTCGCCAAAGATCTGCCACAAATGAACAGTAAACCCCTGGTCTGGTTGGAAGGTGTCGCTTCCGTGCTGTTTGGGGTTGCCGCATTCTCAACCTTTTATGTCATCGTGGTCTGGATGCCGAAATATGCTATGGCATTTGCTGGTATGGCAGAAACTGACGCACTAAAAACCATCTCTTACTACAGCATGGGATCGCTGGTCTGCGTATTCATCTTCGCAGCCCTCCTGAAGAAAATGGTTCGCCCCATTTGGGCTAACGTTTTTAATGCTGGTCTGGCAAGCATTACCGCTGCGGTCATTTATTTGTATCCCTCTCCACTGGTTTGTAACGCAGGATCGTTTCTGATTGGCTTCTCTGCTGCTGGCGGTATTTTACAGCTCGGTGTCTCAGTGATGTCGGAGTTTTTCCCGAAGAGCAAAGCCAAAGTCACCAGTGTTTATATGATGATGGGTGGTGTAGCCAACTTTATTATCCCACTGATCACCGGATACCTTTCTAACATCGGCCTGCAATACATCATTTTGCTGGACCTTGCATTTGCTCTGCTGGCATTCACCACCGCCATCATCGTCTTTATTCGCTATTACCGCGTATTTAATATCCCCCAAAATGATGTGCGGTTGGGCGAACGTTATTTTCAATAAATTGTTTAGAAGGAGTATCAAATGGATGTAACTGCAAAATATGAACTGATTGGTCTGATGGCCTACCCTATCAGACACAGTCTGTCCCCTGAAATGCAAAATAAAGCATTAGAAAAAGCGGGTCTGCCTTTTACCTACATGGCATTTGAAGTCGATAACTCAACATTTGCTAATGCAATTGCCGGTTTAAAAGCGTTAAAAATGCGCGGCACCGGGGTTTCCATGCCCAATAAACAGCTGGCCTGTGAATACGTTGATGAATTAACACCTGCCGCCAAACTGGTTGGCGCAATCAACACCATCGTTAATGATGATGGCTACCTGCGTGGTTACAACACCGACGGCACCGGTCATATTCGCGCGATTAAAGAAAGCGGCTTCGATATTAAAGGTAAAACCATGGTACTGTTGGGCGCGGGCGGCGCGTCTACAGCCATTGGCGCTCAGGCAGCCATTGAAGGCATCAAAGAAATTAAGATCTTTAACCGTAAAGATGAGTTCTTTGCAAAGGCGCAGGCATTCGCTAAACGTGTTAATGAAAACACCGACTGCGTTGTCACCGTGATCGACCTTGCCGATCGCCAGGCTTTTGCCGAGGCACTCGCCAGCGCGGATATTTTGACCAACGGCACGAAAGTCGGCATGAAACCGCTGGATAACGAATCTATTGTGACTGACGTTTCCCTGCTTCGCCCGGAACTGCTGGTGACCGAATGTGTGTATAACCCGCATATGACCAGGTTGTTGCAACAAGCACAACATGCCGGTTGCAAAACGATTGATGGTTACGGCATGTTGTTGTGGCAAGGGGCTGAGCAGTTCAAGCTCTGGACCGGGAAAGATTTCCCGCTGGAGTATGTCAAACAGGTTATGGGTTTTGCAGCCTGATGGGCAGTATTTGTGAATAGTTAAAGGGTAATCAATGAAAACCGTAACCGTAAGAAACCTCGTGATTGGCGAGGGTGCGCCGAAGATCATTGTCTCACTGATGGGTAAAGACATCTCAACGGTAAAAAGCGAAGCACTGGCCTATCGCGAAGCGGATTTCGACATCCTGGAATGGCGTGTTGACCATTTCGCAGATGTCGCTTCCATTGACGCAGTACTGGAAGCCGCACGTGCGATCCGTGATGTGATGGCGGATAAACCGTTGCTGTTCACCTTCCGTAGTGCACAGGAAGGGGGTGAACAGGCGCTGTCCGTCGAAAACTATATTGCATTAAACCGCGCAGCAGTGGACAGCGGTCTGGTGGATATGATCGACCTGGAGCTTTTCACCGGTGATGACCTGGTTAAAGCAACCGTCGAGCATGCGCACGCGAAAAATGTCTTTGTTATTATGTCGAACCATGATTTTCACAAGACACCTGCGGCCGATGATATTGTCCAGCGACTGCGTAAAATGCAGGAACTTGGTGCAGATATTCCCAAAATCGCGTTGATGCCGCAAAGCAAAACGGATGTGCTGACATTGCTTAGCGCAACGCTGGAGATGCAGGAACGCTACGCCGACCGCCCAATTATTACCATGTCAATGGCGAAAACCGGTGTGATCTCACGACTGTCCGGCGAAGTTTTCGGCTCAGCGGCGACGTTTGGTGCGGTGAAAAAAGCCTCGGCCCCAGGACAAATCTCCGTAACCGATCTACGCACCGTTCTGACAATATTACACCAGGCTTAATAGCCGAATATTTTTAAATTGCAATAAATAATGCCCTGCCCCAGATATTCGTTTTACCACGAATATCTGGCAGACGATTAAATATTTTCAAATAGCACAAAACACTATTACCGAATATAGCGATAGGCATTCGCACGAATATAACCTGGAGTTTATATGAAACTTTCAAGACCAACACGTCTAAATGGTCGGGTACCGGTATTATCTGCAGCTGACGCAATTGATTATATTCCGGATGAAGCCACCCTCTGCGTATTAGGCGCTGGCGGTGGGATACTTGAAGCCACAACATTAATTAATGCATTAGCCGAGAAATATAAAAATTGCCAATCCCCACGTAATTTGTCGCTAATTAGCCCGACAGGACTGGGCGACCGCGCAGACCGGGGTATTAGTCCATTGGCACAGGAAGGTTTAGTTAAATGGGCGTTGTGCGGCCACTGGGGACAATCCCCACGTATATCCGACCTTGCGGAACAAAATAAAATTGCCGCCTACAACTATCCACAAGGCGTATTAACTCAAACCCTGCGAGCCTCTGCGGCCCATCAGCCAGGTATTTTGAGTGATATCGGTATTGGCACGTTTGTCGATCCCCGCCAACAAGGTGGCAAACTCAATGAAGTGACCACCGAGGATCTAATCAAACTGGTAGAAATTGATAACAGAGAGTATCTCTACTACAAAGCCATTGCGCCGAATATCGCCTTTATTCGCGCCACCACCTGTGATAGCGAAGGCTACGCCACCTTTGAAGATGAAGTGATGTATCTCGATGCGCTGGTCATCGCGCAGGCCGTGCATAACAACGGCGGCATCGTCATGATGCAGGTACAAAAAATGGTGAAGAAAGCCACACTGCACCCTAAAGCCGTGCGGATCCCTGGCTATCTGGTGGATATCGTCGTTATCGATCCTGAACAGACTCAGCTGTATGCCGGAGCGCCGGTTAACCGCTTTATTTCAGGCGATTTCATCCTTGATGACAGCCTGCAAACTGCCCTACCGCTTAACCAACGTAAACTGGTAGCCAGACGTGCGCTGTTCGAAATGCGCAAAGGTGCAGTGGGTAACGTTGGCGTTGGAATTGCCGATGGTATTGGTCTCGTCGCGCGTGAAGAAGGCTGCGCCGATGATTTCATACTGACGGTTGAAACCGGGCCAATCGGCGGTATTACCTCGCAGGGCATCGCTTTTGGAGCCAACGTCAACACCCGCGCTATTCTGGACATGACCTCCCAGTTTGACTTCTACCACGGTGGCGGCCTGGATGTGTGCTATTTAAGTTTCGCCGAAGTCGATCAGCACGGCAACGTCGGTGTGCATAAATTCAATGGCAAGATCATGGGCACTGGCGGTTTTATTGATATAAGCGCCACCTCGAAGAAAATTATTTTCTGCGGCACCCTGACAGCCGGAAGTCTGAAAACAGATGTTGCCAACGGCAAATTGAATATCGTGCAGGAAGGTCGGGTGAAGAAATTCGTTAGCGAATTACCTGAAATTACCTTCAGTGGAAAAATTGCCCTCGAACGTGGACTGGATGTGCGTTACATCACCGAGCGCGCCGTATTTACGTTAAAAGAAGATGGTCTCCATTTAGTGGAAATTGCCCCAGGTGTTTCTGTACAAGAAGACATTTTGGACAAAATGGAATTCACCCCCGTTATTTCTCCAGACCTGAAACTGATGGACGAAAGATTATTTATCGATGCCACGATGGGTTTTGTTTTGCCCGACGCCACCAATTAAAAGGAGTACCCTGATGGACTTTTCATTAACTGAAGAACAAGAACTGCTGCTTGCCAGCATTCGGGAACTGATCACCAGTAATTTCCCGGAAGAATATTTCCGCACCTGCGATCAAACCTCCACCTACCCTAAAGAATTTATGCGCGCGCTTGCGGATAACGGCATTTCGATGCTGGGCGTTCCGGAAGAGTTCGGTGGCATTCCGGCAGATTACGTCACGCAAATGCTGGCGCTGATGGAGGTCTCAAAATGTGGTGCGCCTGCCTTTCTGATCACTAACGGTCAGTGTATCCACAGTATGCGCCGTTTTGGCTCCGCGGAGCAACTACGTAAAACCGCTGAAAGCACCATGGAAACGGGCGATCCGGCCTATGCGCTGGCGTTAACCGAACCGGGAGCTGGCTCAGATAACAACAGCGCCACCACCAGCTACACCCGCAAAAACGGCAAGGTGTACCTTAACGGGCAAAAAACCTTTATTACCGGTGCCAAAGAGTACCCTTATATGCTGGTCCTGGCTCGCGATCCCGAGCCGAAAGATCCGAAGAAAGCCTTTACCCTGTGGTGGGTGGATTCGAAGAAACCCGGCATCAAAGTTAATCCGCTGCACAAAATCGGCTGGCACATGTTAAGTACCTGCGAAGTCTATCTTGATGACGTTGAAGTTGACGAAAGTGATATGGTCGGCGAAGAGGGTATGGGCTTCCTCAACGTGATGTACAATTTCGAAATGGAGCGATTGATCAACGCAGCACGCAGCACCGGCTTTGCCGAATGCGCTTTCGAGGATGCCGCACGTTACGCCAACCAGCGTATCGCCTTTGGCAAACCGATTGGTCATAACCAGATGATCCAGGAAAAACTGGCGCTGATGGCGGTTAAAATCGAAAACATGCGCAATATGGTATTGAAAGTCGCCTGGCAGGCCGATCAGGAACAATCACTGCGTACCAGTGCGGCGCTGGCAAAACTGTACTGTGCGCGCACAGCGATGGAAGTTATCGACGACGCAATTCAGATAATGGGTGGTCTGGGTTATACCGATGAAGCCCGTGTATCCCGGTTCTGGCGTGATGTGCGCTGCGAACGCATTGGCGGTGGCACCGATGAAATCATGATCTACGTCGCCGGACGTCAGATCCTGAAAGATTATCAAAACAAGTAAGCCGTTCTGTCATCCGGATAGCGGATAAACGCTATCCGGACTTACGCCAGAAAATCAGACTTCCGGCTGCAGGCAGTCCTGCTCAGTCAGATTATTTTTAAACTGCTTACGATAATCGCTGGGAGTACAGCCTACGTGTCGCTGAAAGAGTTTGGCAAAGTGATCAACATTTTCATACCCTACCCGCCACGAGATTTCCGCTAACGACGCTTCCGTATTCGTCAGCGAAAATTTTGCCTCCGTCATCCGCCGTTGAATAACATAATTAATCGGCGAAATACGATATTCTTTAGTGAATTCGTGACAGATATAACTCACACTGGCTCGAAATTTTTTAGACAACTGATCAAGTGTGATTTTTTCGCGAAAGTTGTTATTCAAATACACCAGAACATCTTTAATTAACACGTCTTTTTTAATATACCCCTGCTCCGAACGATAAGCATTTTTAAAGTTTTCGTAATACAAGACGGTTAATGCGTAGGCAAAGGCATCATAGGCAGAGGATGACAGATTATTTTTACACTGCGGTATCATAATACTCAGTTCATTAAAAATACTCTTAATAACCTCCTTTCCCTGGCTGACGCTGATGACCGGACACGAATGTAACTGCAACAACTGATTGTCCTGCCAGCCATTGAAACGAAAACCATCCAGTGCACAGGTGTAGGTCGTGGCAGGCGCGCTGCTATCCGAGGCGACGGTATGTAACCGCCCTTGTTCTATCACCACAATATCCCCGGCGTGAGCGACGTACAGTGAAGAATCAATGATTAATCGCGCGACACCTTTTTTGACATAGATAAGCTCTGTTTCATTGTCATGAACATGGTGACCAGACTCCCAGTTAGGATCATCACTGATGACGAATCGCGAAAATCTGGGGGTCTTCCCCTGCTCAAAAAGGGTTTCCATGGCATTATCAAAACATCGTTGATACATGACAGCCTCCACCTTTAGATGGTAAATATGCGGAAAATTAATAGTGTTAAATGATAACGATTAACCACGTTATACAACGATATTCTGTCCAAGCGAAACAAAATTATTTGCGCCATCTGCAAGATGACACTTCTTGCTCAAGAACGCTGTTAGCATGCGTTATTTACGTTTTATCCTAATTGAAAAGAATAAATGTTATTAATTCAACATTAACAATTTACATATCAGAAACAAATGCGGGCAAATATCGCTTAAAAATAGGATGCGTTTCTCGGTAATGACTCCAACTTATTGATAGTGTTTTATGTTCAGATAATGCCCGATGACTTTGTCATGCAGCTCCACCGATTTTGAGAACGACAGCGACTTCCGTCCCAGCCGTGCCAGGTGCTGCCTCAGATTCAGGTTATGCCGCTCAATTCGCTGCGTATATCGCTTGCTGATTACGTGCAGCTTTCCCTTCAGGCGGGATTCATACAGCGGCCAGCCATCCGTCATCCATATCACCACGTCAAAGGGTGACAGCAGGCTCATAAGACGCCCCAGCGTCGCCATAGTGCGTTCACCGAATACGTGCGCAACAACCGTCTTCCGGAGCCTGTCATACGCGTAAAACAGCCAGCGCTGGCGCGATTTAGCCCCGACATAGCCCCACTGTTCGTCCATTTCCGCGCAGACGATGACGTCACTGCCCGGCTGTATGCGCGAGGTTACCGACTGCGGCCTGAGTTTTTTAAGTGACGTAAAATCGTGTTGAGGCCAACGCCCATAATGCGGGCGGTTGCCCGGCATCCAACACCATTCATGGCCATATCAATGATTTTCTGGTGCGTACCGGGTTGAGAAGCGGTGTAAGTGAACTGCAGTTGCCATGTTTTACGGCAGTGAGAGCAGAGATAGCGCTGATGTCCGGCAGTGCTTTTGCCGTTACGCACCACCCCGTCAGTAGCTGAACAGGAGGGACAGCTGATAGAAACAGAAGCCACTGGAGCACCTCAAAAACACCATCATACACTAAATCAGTAAGTTGGCAGCATCACC
>NZ_JAOWGQ010000039.1:0-117918 GCF_030333085.1 Citrobacter sp. Cpa228
TGAATCGCCACGGGTTTAACAGACACCTCAGAGTCATTTAAGATGGCTTAAAGAGAGGTGCCCATGAGCGGTAAGCGTTATCCCGAAGAGTTTAAAACTGAAGCAGTCAAACAGGTTGTTGATCGCGGTTATTCTGTTGCCAGCGTTGCAACACGTCTCGATATCACCACCCACAGCCTTTACGCCTGGATAAAGAAGTACGGTCCGGATTCTTCCACAAATAAAGAACAGTCAGATGCTCAGGCCGAGATCCGCCGTCTCCAGAAAGAGCTGAAGCGGGTTACCGACGAACGGGACATATTAAAAAAAGCCGCGGCGTACTTCGCAAAGCTGTCCGACTGAGGTACGCCTTTATCCGTGACAACACCTGTTGCTGGCCTGTTCGCCTGCTCTGTCGGGTGCTGGATGTTCATCCCAGTGGTTTTTACGCCTGGCTTCAGCAGCCGCATTCACAACGCCATCAGGCAGACCTGAGACTGACAGGACAGATTAAACAGTTCTGGCTGGAATCGGGATGCGTCTATGGTTATCGCAAAATCCATCTGGATCTGCGTGACAGCGGGCAACCGTGCGGAGTGAACAGGGTCTGGCGACTGATGAAACGTGTCGGGATAAAGGCTCAGGTCGGATACCGGAGCCCGCGGGCACGTAAAGGCGAGGCCAGTATCGTGTCACCCAACAGGCTCCAGAGACAGTTCAATCCGGATGCTCCGGATGAGCGTTGGGTAACGGACATAACCTACATCAGGACCCACGAAGGCTGGCTGTATCTTGCCGTGGTTGTTGATCTGTTCTCACGCAAAATTATCGGCTGGTCCATGCAATCCCGGATGACAAAGGACATTGTCCTGAACGCACTGCTGATGGCTGTATGGCGGCGTAATCCCCAAAAACAGGTGCTGGTTCATTCGGATCAGGGCAGTCAGTACACAAGCCATGAGTGGCAGTCGTTCCTGAAATCACACGGCCTGGAAGGCAGCATGAGCCGTCGCGGTAACTGCCATGATAATGCGGTTGCAGAAAGCTTTTTCCAGTTGTTGAAACGCGAACGGATAAAGAAAAAGATCTACGGAACGCGGGAAGAAGCCCGCAGTGATATTTTTGATTACATCGAAATGTTTTATAACAGTAAGCGTCGGCATGGTTCCAGCGATGATATGTCACCGACAGAATATGAAAACCAGTATTATCAACGGCTCGGAAGTGTCTAGATTATCCGTGGCGATTCATAGCCGTCCTTGCTGCCCAGTTCGATGACGATGGCGAGATGGATGTCTGGGGGTTTGGAGAGAAGCATAAGAAGTATCCAAACGTCACTCTGGATAACCTTGACGATTACATTCAGACCATTCGTGGCTCCGGAAAGCGTTCAGCCTGGGAAAATTTGCCGGGGCTTGGTGGTACTAACAATGAACCACCGGTAATGGAAGAAATTGTCGACTACTTCAAAGACTCAAAAATCCCGGTTTACATAGTGTTTATTACCGATGGCGGGATAAGCAAAACCGGAGCAATTAAGAATGCTATCCGGCGCTCAGCCAACTTCCCGATCTTCTGGAAATTTGTCGGCCTCGGTGGGTCTAGCTACGGAATCCTGAAAAACCTGGATGATTTTACAGACCGCCGCGTTGATAACACCCATTTCTTTGCAATGGATGACTTCGGCTCTATCAGCGATGAAAAATTATACGATAACTTACTGGAAGAATTTAGACCGTGGATAGATGAAACAAAAAGGTTAAATATCCTTTAGCTTGCTTCCGGATAAGCTTAATTAGAGGGCTCTGGCGAGAGACCCAGCTGGCTGGGTCTTAAAGGTATCAACGGTCAACCACTGGTCATGGAGGAAACTGTGAAAGCTAACCCGGTCTATTCTTTAAAACGTTCATGTGGTGCGATTTTAGACCCTGAACGACTCCTTTTTTAAGCGGTGTATAAAAGCTTTTTTTCTGTCCCAACGAGGATGGAAGTGCCGCCAGTGGGCATCTTTGGCGGCTGCCAGCAATTCATAATCGCCTCGAGTGTCCCCCCAGGCTCTAAGATGATACTGATCTAATGGTCCGTAAATAGACTCCAGCCGGTTAATTTTCTGTATGCAACGACAATTGTGCCCTGTAATGCGCCCGGTCAGGATACCATTAACGCTTTCCAGCTCTGTACCGATGAGCTTGATCCCCAGTCGTTCAGCAAACGGAGCAAGTACAAGCCTCGGTGAGGCTGAGCAGAGTGTCACCTCAACATTGTTAGACACTTCTGATGCCACAGCCAATAGGCCTGATGCTCTCATCAGACGCCCCCAATAAATGTTGCAATAGGCTTCAGCTTTCTCCTTGACCCACTTTTCCTCGATACCAGTGAGAAACGTTGATATCAAAATTTCTTTGAGTTCATCACGAGTTAGTTTGCGACTCAAACACCGCAGGGTAGGAAGAGCGAGTTTAACCAACCGGCGGGTGAAGACACTGTTACCGAAGGCAAAGCGCAAAAAGGGGATAAAGCTGTCATGTCGGGTAAGCGTTCCATCAAAGTCGAAAACGGAAAGAACCTTTATTTCTGCACGAAATGAATTATCCACAAGCAGCCCTTTTTGAATTAGAAAGGTTTTGCATATTTTATCATCTGAAGATGGCAACTGAAAGCATGCCAGAATTGGATTGGACCATGAGAGGATCACAGTCTTACACAGCTTATTGTTATCAATAATGTAGTGTAGTGGTTTACTATATTTTGCACATGGCTGACGTTCAGATCACTTATCTAAGAATACATTCTACGCAATGCTTTTTCTCCACGGCATCACTTTAGATGAAATAACGCTTGGTTTTGATTGAATCTTCTTTAATGTCATCAGTGATAATGCTGTCGTCGAGCGCAGCATAGTGGACACTATCGTCACCGGCTTCGATGTAATTAGAGAAGTTTTCACTGATAAAGCGGTAAAAAAGCGCACGAGAATATACTGTTTAAAATTCCACCCATCTACTGAGCCTCTGACATCGTTGGCAATGGCCCTGATTTGACGATGTAGTTCTGCACACTGTTGAAGGCTTGTCATTTTTTATCCTGTGATCTGTCCTTGGCATCTGCTGTTAACGCGATTCTATCTCAATTTCGTGGTATCAAAACCCCGGCCTAATGATATCAGGGGCATAGCGCAACTTACGTTGTGATTACTGATGACAGGTAAGAAGTAATTTTTTTCGTTGCTTTTGGATGGATTGCTTTCCAAAGTGTAGGTTCGTACTGCCACCTTCAACAAATCTTCCGGTTGCAATATAATGAAAAGAATTTTCCGTACTATATTACGGCATAAAGCTAATAATAAAGACGAATAACTATGATTTCGGTAAAATATTACTATTAATTAAGTTAAGTATCGCACTATAGTTTTCTTTCTAATAGCTTGGATTGATCAGTATGAAGAGTAATCATAGTCAGCTCAGTTGGGGGGAGCGCCCTATCCCGAAAGGACCGGAGCATTTCGGCGAGCGTCTCAAAGCTGTTATAGGAAAGCAGTCTGTCGCTTCTTTTGCCAGGGATTGCGGGGTCTCCGAAGCATCCATGAGAAAATACCTTAAAACCGGTACAGAGCCAGGTATCGATAGCGTGGCTATGATTGCCGCCTGTACCGGACGTTCTCTGACCTGGCTTATTACGGGGGAAGGCGACCCCTTTACGGACAACGCCAAGCAGGAACACTTTTCAGAAGAAGATATCAAAAAATGGTGGGGCCTTATTTTCGACGCTTTGGACGTTGAAAATAAAACCAAAATTATCCATGCTTTTCAGCAAGGTGGCCTGAGTTCTGTATTTCATCCTTCTCTCGCTACCAGTAAGGCGGTCAAAATAAAGGGATAGTGTGGGCCTGTAAGCGCATTTCTGGCTGTTTTGATGATGAGATCGTGGGATTCCGCTATGGTGAGCAACGGCCTTCAGGGTGGCTTACCGGTCGCCTGAGGGCGGTATCTGAGCTGTCGCTTTATTCCCCGAATTCGATTTACCTTCCGGCTGGTTATAATTCCAGCTCCAGTCTCCTCTGCTGATGCTGTATATCCCCGTTTTGCAGGTCTTACAATGTTTCTCCCCCTGATAGTGAGTATTGCACCAGACACAGAACCAGTGCGTAACCGGGTTGATGGTATCCATACTGTCAACCAGTGCGCGTAATCGTAGAAGAAAAGCCTGCCTCCTGATTTCTGCCCGAATGTAACCACATTTTGACACATCGGCTTTAGTGACTTTAGTAGGCGGAAAATGCTCAAACCAGGCTTCTTCACCAATGATGTTGTCCTGCAGCCTTACAGGACAATGGCAATCAGGACAGCGCCACAGATTGTCAGTTCCGGGCTGAACCTCTTTTGCAGGAACGTAATGATTGTCAGCGTCGAGTGCCAGATACTGCTTTACCCGCAATATGTTTATCTTGGGCATGGCTATGATTCCTTTTAGTTTCATACAGATGAGACGGGGATGACAATCAGAAGAGATGTGTACATGCCCAGTGTACCTCTGTCGTTATTTTCGATATGCGTAGAATGCGCTACATGCATTTCTAACCGGTTTTCTTTTTAAGATGTGTAACTCGTTAGTGTTAAAGCGTAAAGCTTCAATGAAGGCTTTGGGGCGGTTTGAGTCAGTAGCTCGAGTTAACTTATCAGATTTATTCTCAGTTATATTACTGTCGCGACTGATTGATGCGGTTTTGAACCCAGGCCTCCACTTCACTTTGCATCCAGCGGGAACTACGACCCAGTTTAATTGGCTTCGGAAACTCTCCGTCTTTGATCAGCTTGTAGAACCATTTATCGGTTAAGCCCGTAAAGCTGGTGATAAATGCCATATCGACCATTTTGTCGTTGGCGAGGTAGGATTGTTGGTCGTTGTTGCTCATGGGGTTGTCTCCATACTGATATTGAGTGAATCAGGAGACGCGCCATTGCTGGTGGTTGACGGTTGACGCATTCTCCTTCTCAACATCCACTCCCTCGTAAAAAATTACGTATCAGTTCTGAGAGCAGCCAAAGTTACGCTGACCATCGGAGTTGTCTTTGCTGTACTCTTTAGCCAAATAAATTGCTCTTGAGGTCAAATCTTCGTAAGTGTCCTCGAAGTAACGGTTATTACGGTTTAACTGATAAAACCCGCTTGGTGGGATGTGAATCAGTCCCACATACTTGCTTTCCGCGTATTCTCGTTTGATTGCCCGTATCCATGCCCGAACAACCATATTAAAAACACTCTGGTTGAAGGTATTACCAGGATCTTGTTTAATCTTCCCCGGCCATGCATAGGCGTCTTTGTTGAGCAAAAGCAATACGTGATAATGTTTCTTGCTCCCTTCCTGATTAAATTCCCGTACCCATACAAATCTCATGTTGCATGTCAGGGTCTTCTTACCCGCTTTTCTCTTACGATTAATGTCCGCTTTGATCTGTGCTTTTACCGAGTTGATGAAGCGAGTGATGACCTCAGAGCCTGTATAACACTGTGTAGGGCAATCTGGACGCTCTTCTTCGTCAGGGAAGCGCAGATCGAATCTGATTGCCAATAGCCGGGGATACTGTTTTAACGCTCTGTCAATTGTTCTGGTGATACCGTGCACATAGGTTTGATTCAGTTCCCCATACCGGCTTTGGTTCTTGGTGTTCATTACGTGGTGTCCTTAGCTGATTGAACTCAGCTCATCGGATACCTGGTAATGATTTAAGGAATGCTGAAATCTACTAATCTCTTCTCCTTGCGATATGCCACTACTCCACTTCCTATAGATTTCCCCTAACGGGATGGTTACGGGTACTCATATCCCCTTATGTAGATCTACTTCCGTATGTCTTTGTTGCTTACTGATACCTATGTCTACTACATCTACGTCCATTATTAACAATACGAAGGAACAGAAGGGAAAAGGAAGGGAATGGCAATAGAAGAAAGAAAACCTAAAAATGAAGGAAAACTTCTATCGACACCCACTGAAATCACTCTCAAGTTAGTGTGGCCTGTCGGGGAGTTTTGGGCATGCAGGAATGGGGCTTGAATCTACTGCCAGTGCGTCAGAGATAGTAAAAGCTCTTTTAATTGAAGTAGCAGTATTTTTATACGGAGCTTGAAAGTAATAGGCATCGTGGAAGCGATATGGTGTTCCATTCAGTTTTTTACCAGCCTTACAACTTGGTGAAGCTGGTAGCTATGTCGACTTGGCGAGAAGTATAGTTACAGGCATAGTGGACTATTAAAGAAAAGTGCTGTACTTTTTTAGTAAAAATAAGTGCTGTACTTTGTGGGTTAGAGGTGTCTATGCCGAGTGAAAAAAGAGTTTCAGTAAACTTTGACGATGTGTCTTTCCTCGAGTTTCTTGAGAAGACAGCTGCTCCCAAGACAAAAAATAAAGATGGCAAAGGGAAAAGTAAAAGTATTTCACGATTCATATTACAGGTATTGAAAGAAAAATATGAAGAAGAATACTTTTACAGTAAAAGAAAGCATTATTTTGAAAATGAGCGTTTCTTTAAAAATGATTTTAATGAAATGACTACTGCTGAATTGCTTAAAGCATCTGCGGGAAAAGAGATAATGAAGAAAACATTTGATGCCATATGGTATCAAATGGAAAATACAGAGGTAATAATAAAAGAAAGTCATACTGCTGATGGACATAAAGATGTAAAGAAAAAGAGCAAAATATCTAACATTAGCGATACTCATAGCTTTGTTTATAGTTTCATGAATTATACAATTGACAACCCTTACTCTTTAATTAAGCATCTAAAGCCAAATCTTATTGAAATTTTGCATGATGAATTTAAATCAATCGTTCCAAACATAAATGAAACGTTTTGGGACTCTGAAATTGCTCAAACTCATGCATATGGAAAGGCAGACATTAATTTATTCATGGTTAGTAGGCTTGATATTTCAGTGCTAGGCATTGTTGATAATATGGTTCAGTTATACATTAGTGTTTCTTATTCTATTAAGAGATTTCCCTCTCTTTATGCTGAGAAAGATCTTTTGTTCAGGCTTCTTGACTTTGATAATATACAATTTAAATCTTTCGCAGCTATAGCCAAAGGGCATATTGCACGAAACAAATATCACCGACTAATATATCTGGAGGGTTTTACTGATTACATCAGGAATCGTGGTTACTTTGTTGGGTTTTTACATCGCCCACGAACATTAGATGAAATGACAAACTATGTTAATGATTTTAAATGTAAAAAGGATGTTAGCAATATAAATGGACAATACATTAAAATATTCATGAGTCAGTCCGTTGTATCTGTAGATGAGAACTCCCTAAAAAAACATACCCGTATGGAACTTGGCATTCGACTGTGGAAAAAATAGGATAAGTTCCAAATAACTACATCTATAGCAGGTCAACTTCCATACCTGCTGGATTATGCAAGTAAGATTCACATGCATACTTTTTAAAGTATATATGATTCATGTGTTAATAAAACTACCTTGTTTTTATAAGCAGTGTTTTATTAATTCTCTCTTATCTAAAAAACCATCCTTCGGGGTGGTTTTTTTATACCAGTTTAAAAGGAATGAAAAATGACTCGTTTAGCTTCCCGCTTTGGTAAAGTGAATGTAATCCGCCGCGACCGTCCTTTAACTCGCGATGAATTGTTTTGTGTCGTCCCCAGCGTATTCAGTGAGGAAAAGCATGCATCACGCAGTGATCGCTATACTTATATTCCGACAATTACCCTACTGGATAACCTGCAACGTGAAGGTTTTCAGCCGTTCTTCGCCTGTCAGACCCGTGTGCGCGACCAGAGCAAACGCGAACACACCAAACATATGCTGCGGTTACGCCGTAAAGGCCAAATCACCGACAAACAGGTGCCGGAGATCATCCTGCTTAACAGCCATGATGGTTCGAGTAGCTATCAAATGTTACCTGGGATTTTCAGGGCTGTATGTCAGAACGGGTTAATTTGCGGTGAGTCCTTTGGCGAAGTGCGTGTCCCCCACAAAGGAGATGTTGTTGAGAAAGTTATTGAAGGGGCCTATGAGGTTTTGGGGATCTTTGATCGTGTGGATGAGCGACGTGAGGAAATGCAGGCACTTTTGCTTCCACCGCCTGCCCAACAAGCAATGGCTAAAGCGGCACTGACCTATCGATTTGGCGAAGAGTTCCAGCCAGTGACAGAAACACAGTTGTTGGCACCCCGCCGTTGGGAAGATCAAAATAATGATCTCTGGACGACTTACCAGCGGATTCAGGAGAACCTGATTAAAGGAGGGCTACCGGGACACACTGCAAAGGGGAGAAGCAGTCGAACCCGTGCTGTTACTGGAATTAATGGTGATGTAAAACTCAATCGTGCTTTATGGGTAATGGCAGAAAATATGCTTCACCTATGCTCATAGACTACATATTTGTTCTTCGTTTTATTCCTTATATATCTGTAGTGACCTCAGATTAAATACTGATACCTAAAACGTTATCTTCCCTATCACCATACTTAGCTAGCTTATATCAGCATCGTTATGCTTGGGCATTAGTCTTCATTACGATTACCCATTTCTGCCACTCGAAATCTCATTGACCGAGAAACCCACTATGTCTGAATTACTAATGATAGCCCCACTAGGGATGCCATCCGCTTCACTACGTATCATAGAACGTGCAATACGATTACTTGACCGGCACCTTAGGGTGTCCGGTCAGTCGCTGACCTCCAGCCATGCAGTCCGCGATATGCTCCGTCTGCAGATGGCTGGACTTGAGCGCGAGATCTTTATGGTGTTTTACCTCGACAACCAGAACCGCCTGCTGGAAAGCGAAATCGTTTTTCTCGGCACCATCAACAAGACCGAAGTTCATGCACGCGAAATCGTCAAAGGCGCGCTGCGCCACAATGCTGCTGCTGTCATTCTTGCCCATAACCATCCGTCAGGCTGCATTGACCCCAGCCATGCTGACAAGACTATCACCCAACGGCTCATACAGGCTCTTGGACTCATTGAGGTTCGTGTGCTGGATCATCTCATTGTTGGACGCAGTGACATCCTGTCCTTCGCCGAGCAAGGACTGATATGAAGGCCCTGACAATAAACGTCATCTATTACCGGAGTAATAACTCATGACATCATCCATTTCCCCGCAATGGGGGCTGCGGTATGACATCACACCCTGCTTTGGTGCCCGCCTAGTGCAGGAGAGGAATCGGCTGCATTACCTGGGCGACCGAGCCGGTCTTTACGGTAAATTCTCACCTGAGCTATTACGGGAGCTTGACCATAGTTTCCCGATATTTATCAGCCTCATGGAGGCTGCTCTGCGAAGCTCTGAACTGGATCCACACAATTCGCGCAGTATCAGTCTTGAAAGAGAAGGATTGGTTTGTGAAGCCGATACGCGAGGAAGCTGCGGCTATGTATACATCACCATTTATCCCGCTTCACCGCCAATCTAGAGGAGGCAGAAATGTGTGCTCCTATGGAACAATTAAACACCTTATGGCGGGAACTGGGATACATCGTTGTAGCAGAAGACGAGGATAGTCTTATTATCAGCAAGCCTTTTCTCCATTTTCCCGCCGGTACGCCCGTTTCAGATATCTGGACCTGGTTCGAAAACAGTAATAATGAATTCTTCGTCGCCCAAATGCTTTACGGCAAACCAACACACTAGACGTTCTTAAATTAACTCATTAAGGATTACGGATGAAACAGTTTACTGTACCGGTTACGGTGCCGATTTCACCATACCTGCAGCCCGTGCAGGTATGGCAGACATTACTTACATATCTGCTGGATAAACATTATGGACTTACACTGAATGACACACCTTTTCATGACGGCAACATCATCAGTGAACATATTGAGGCAGGAGTTTCGCTGGTCGATGCGGTTAACTTTCTAGTGGAGCGCTTTGAACTTGTCCGTATTGACCAGAGAGGTTTCACCGGGCAAGATCAAGAACCTTGGTTAACGCCTTTGGATGTCCACCGGGCAAGATTTAAACTCAGCATAAATCGCGCATAATTTAAACAGCTATCTAACAAGGAAAAGCATATGGGGGCATAATTGGGGGCATGAAAGATAAACAGATTTTAAAATATTCAATAAATTCAATGGATTTATACATTAAATGCGACTCCTGTGATCTCCGCCAAAATTCTCATATCATCCTCAAAGATTTTATTTCGTTTCAATTTTCATAACCTTCAGAAAAAAGAAACATAAAAGTTAATATATTCACCGAACTAATGGCAACAAGATCGGCCGCAGCTCGCCTTTCCAATGAGCACGTTAGAGCGCTGAATATGATCGACTTAGCATTCTATGGTGATATAAATGGAAGTATAAACAAAAGAACAAAATCCGAGAAAAAAGCCCTTGATGCCTGGAAAGAATATTTCACTCATTTATGTACTCACTGTCCAGAAAGTGAGAGTGGTAACACGATGTGGAATCAAACTAGCGATAGACTATTTGTGAATTTACTTTCGGTTATGGCTGAAGATATAGGCTACGATTTTGATCGAGTTCATTTGCAGAACGCTATTTATATACCTGTAGCTCACGGAAAAATGAATTTAGATAATCAAAAAATTCGTAAAGGCCTAGCTTCAATTTTCTCTGGTGAAACAGCATTAAAAATGGATGTGGTTTCTTTTCCCGAATCTTCTGACGCTCAAAATTCTCAATTGAACTAGCCTACATTTCTGGCTCAATACCTAATTTACGTAATTCATTTCTCCCCAAGGTTTTGAGCCAATTCCCCAAACTCATCCCTTCTGCTTTTGCAGCAGCCTCGAACTGCGCCTTTAACTCCGGCGTGATACGAATCTGAAAAGTCGGTGCTTTTCCGGATTTGGACTGATTTGGGTCGCGTTTAGCCGTTGACATGTACGTACCTACAAGCGCAAGATATCACCAATCAGGTACGTACCTTTTTATCTAACGACCTGACTTATAAACGCCCTCGCCCGGTATTCGCAGTACCCGACGAGAGCTAACCTCACCAACTATCAAGGAGTTGATTATGGCTGATTCGCATTCTACCCCAGACAGCGACCAATCCGGAACCGAGCGTTCGGTAATTGTGGGATATCGCCCGAATGTTTTCGACAAATCCACACCCAAAATTATTCTTTCCGGTAAGTGGCTACGCACAGCGGGGTTTGATACCGGGCAACAGATTAGCGTAAAAGTGATGAACGGCTGTATCGTCCTGATGGTCTATGGCGAACAGGAGCAACGATTGCAGGATGAGCTGCAAGAGTCACAGCAGAAGTTAATAATAATTAAGAGCACGCTGGCGACTCTCCAGTGAAGTGCGGCTGAACCGGTAAGCGTTAATTACAGGTTAGCCAGATGCCGGATGGCGCTAACGCTTATCCGGCCTACTTTCAAAATTAATTACCCGTCCCAAATCAATCATCTAAATTATATATGGATATTTTAAATTCACCCGCGGAATAAGTTATTTATTTTTATCTATTATTAATGCCTTTACTATTGCAAACCAATCGTAAAAACCTTTATATGTTATTTTTTAACAAAGTGGACTATTAAAATGGCAATTCCTGCTTATCTCTGACTCAAAGACGATGGTGGTGCACCTATAAAGGGTTCTGTTGATGTAAATAATCGCGAACATTCAATCGAGGTGACATCGTTTAGCCATAACCTTTATATCCCAACGGATGGTAACACAGGAAAGCTTACTGGCACACGTGTGCACGGCGCACTGATTTTTGAGAAGGAATTCGATAGCGCTTCCCCTTATCTTTTTAAAGCCGTTGCCACAGGGCAAAGCTTGCAATCGGCCGAATTCAAATGGTACGAGATCAATGATGCAGGTCAGGAAGTAGAGTACTACAACATGCTCCTCGAAGGGGTTAAAGTTGTATCCGTAACACCGATGATGCATGACACTAAAACTGTCATCAATGTTGGTCATAGAGAATAAGTACAGCTACGTTACGATAAAATCACCTGGCACTATCTCGATGGGAACATTCAATATTCAGATGCCTGGAATGAACGCATAACCGAATAAGTGAAATCATATGGACACTGTCGAAGAGCTTAACGGTACATATTTCTACAGAGGGTTTGCTAATCTTTCAGCAGGAGAACTTCTTTTCTGGATTTTCCTGGATAAAACAAGTGAACAATTTGGCGTAAATGATTATATGACCTTGGGTCTAATTTTACTTGGTCAACCTACGATCGCAACCAGAGATAAGTCGATAGGGGCAACTGCAGGGACATCACCACTGAGCTCTCAGTTACGACATTGGTTAAATATAGAAACTAGACGTTTACCCACCCTAACTACAGGAAGTATAAGACGATTAAAATTTGCATATGTAACAAATCTGGGCGCTTTTGTTGGAAGATGGATTCCAATATTGGGGATTGTCATAATGGCTTATGACGTGACTGAGATTTCATACAAAGTCACAATTAAATATAACACCATAGCCAGAGGTAAAGATAAGCTATGGTAAGTGATGATGATATCATCGCCTGGTACGATGAAACATTTAATAAACCCAGCTTATTCTTTAAAAAGCGTTGGCCAGTCACTCTCGATACCAGCCTTTCAACGGGAGATTATGTGTGGGCCAGTGAAACGGGCGCAGACATCATGGATGCTTACTTTGCAACTTTCAATGTTGATTGCGCCAATTTCAATTTCTATAAATATTGGCCTATTGAGACATTCATACTTTATGCAATGTTTACCTGTAGCAGAGATGACGATGAGCCACAGCCATTAACACTCCGCATGCTGGCAGAGTCTGCAAAAGCGGGTAAATGGCTTTATGACTGAACCTTATTGACGGATGCCATTTATCCGACCTACCGCTTCCCCAAAAAATAAAGCCGCTGACCTATTAATCAGCGGCTTTTCTGTTACTTACAATCCCGTCAGAAATTGTATTTCACGCCCAGCATACCGCGGGTATCGCTGTAGCCTTTGTCGCCGACCTGTTGAGCCACGTTGCTCCACACGTTGAGGCGCGGGGTGATTTGCCCTTCAACGCCGACTTTCAGCTCGCCGATGTTCTTCGTGCCGCGCATATCGTTGCTCACATCATCCATCTTCACGCGGGTCGTCTTCGTGTTGTGGATCCAGTTGGCTTCGACAAACGGCTGGAACTCGCGTGATTTACCGTCGTCGATGGCGTTGTGACCGTTGATAAAGGCTTTCACACCCAGACGGGTCATCAGGTTGCCATCGGTGTTGTCTTTCACGCGGGTACCGTTCGCTTCGCGGTGGCTGTCGGCCTGCACGTCCATCCACACCACCTGCGCTTTCGGTTGCAGCCAGTAGCTGTTGCGCTCGTTTTCACCCAGTTTGAAGCTGTAACCGGCTTCTACCGAAGCGGTTATCCCGCTGGATTTGTATTTCTCTGTCGCCTGCTCCTGGCCCATCACTTTGTTATCAAACCAGTTGTACAGCATCCAAGTATCCACGTAGGTGCCGGTTTTGTCTGCGTCATTGGCATACCAGGTGCCGTACAGCCCCACGCTGTAACCGGTAACCTGACCACGTGAATGGTAGCCGGTCAGGCTGGACTGCGTGCGGTTCTGGCTGTTGGCATAGCCTGCCATTGCGCCAATGTGCCAGCGGTCGAGACCGTCGGAACTCCACTGCGCCAGATCGCCGCCTAACTGCAACACATAGCTGTTGCTTTGGGTTTTTAACTGCCCGCTGCCGTCTTTAAAGCGGGTATGCGCCCCGACGTTACGCATCCACATACTGGTGACTTTTTTCTCGCCCGTCAGCATGTCGATGTACTGCGTTTCGCCCAGACGATCGTGCAGTCGGGTCATAAACAGCGTGTTAGCGGCGTAGTTGTTCGCCAGATAGCTACCCGCTTCCGGACGGTACTGCTGCTCAGTGACCGGAGGTGCTACAGGTTCTTCCGGTTCAGGAATAATCGGGTCCACAGGATCGACCGGGTCTGGGTCAACAGGATCAGGGTCATGCGGATCGACCGGGTCCGGGTCTTCCGGATCCGGCGGAGCAGGAATAAAGCTGGTCAGATACCAGTTGTTGCCCTTCTGCACAACGTTATAGTCGTAGGCACCGGCAACAATACGGCTTGCCTTCTCAAAATTGCCGTCAGAATTGCCAGCCACTTCAATTATCTCAATCCCTTCAACGGTTTGTGCCCCGGTGCCGCCAATGTTGTTCACCGCCACAAAAGAGTCACCCGTGGTGTTGCCGAGAACAATCAGCTTATCGGTTTCGGAGGTATCGTCATTGAGGACGGTATTAAAGACCAGCGTGCCGCCGTTGCCGGTGTAATCTTCATTGATGGTAAGCGTCTGCCACGGTTCGCCGTCAGTATGCCTAAAGTTCACCACCGCCCCGCTGTTCAGCGTCAGGTCGGTGAGCGTGGAACTGTTAGTCATATTCCAAACTGCATCACTCATTTGCAGCGAGATAACCCCCGTTCCGGCCGTGACGCTGGTGATGTATGACGCCCCACTCCACAACGAGTTGTCGGTCATGTTGAGCTTAATCGCACTGTTTTGCTGCGGCAGGCTGCTGTTCGCGGCAGTCGCGCCAGCGGCGTGAAGATCGCCGTCGATGAGGAAGCGTCCGCCAGCAGAGCCATCGACGATACCGCCCGTTTCTGTGCTGATGGCGTAGCTTTCATTGCTGTGGTCGCCCGCCATAGCAATAGTAGCGCCGCCACCAAGATTTACCGTGCCGCGTGAAATCGCATACAGACCGCGTGGCGCTTTGCTGTAAGAGGCTGCCTTCGTAGAGCTGTTAACGTTAATCGTCGCGTTATCACCCAGATTCACCGTTGCATTGGTGGAATAGACCGCATGGGCGCTGGCACCGCTCACCGAAATAGTGGCGTTATTGCCCAGTTCCGTTTTGGAAGATGAGGCGGCGTAAATTCCTGTTGAGGAGGCCCCCGATGTCTCGATAGTGGCATCATTCCCAAGGCGGATTGACGAGCCGCTCTGCCCGGAACGGATCCCCTCTGAACCAACGCCGGTAGTCACAATGTGTGCACGATCGCCGACGATAATCGTATTCTTGGCAAGCGTGGCATCTCTCATCGCGTTGGCGGTGATACCACGCCCCTGATTTCCGGTCGTTTTGATATACAGATCGTCGCCGACGTAAATGTTTGCCGACCCTATCCAGCCCTGGCCAATTGCGTTGTAACCAGCGTTTATACCGTCACCATCCAGACCATCCACGTAGATGCTGGTGCGATCCCCGGTGATAATAAAGACCGGATTATCCGGCGTGTTGGCACCGTGTGTACGGATGCCATCAACGTTTTTACCGTTATCAGCGGAATTCTTTGAGTTAGTGTAAATCGTCAGGTCATCGCCAAAAATAACGCCCGGACTTCCCGTTTGGCTGTTCTGAATAACGGTAATGGAGTGCTCAAAGGCTTCTGCTCCTGGCCCATTGAGCGTTAACCCATTGCCATAAACAGGAATGGTGCCAGCACTCCATTGATAAACATAATTCGGCGTGGCGCTGGTTTTTGCGAAACTGGCATTCGCCTGAGCAGGAAATAAAGCCTGCAATTCCGGCGAAAGGCTGCTCACCAGTCCACTGGAAGGCAGACTGTCAATATCAATCCAGGCCGCGTGGGTTGAAAATACCATTGACGTTAACGCGGCTGATACCGCTATAGCAATGCGTGAGTAATGCTTAGGTTTTTTCATAATAGCCTCCTGCTTTCGGGCGTAGGGCGTCCACCACATCGCGATGACGTGGAAATAATAAAAATGAGAATCAGCTATAAAATGTTAGAGAGTATTTTATGAATACTTAGGCCTAACTTATCTTCAAGTCGAAGTTTGTAGACATATATTCTCTTAACATCAATATTATCTATTCGGGTAATTTGCTGAATACTTACCCCTGAAATAAATCGCTTGAGTAATACCATTTCCGTATAATTTAATGAACGCCCACGTTTGCTGTTGGCGAGATGCCCCCGGAATAAGCGACGTATTTTCTGATGTTGAACTTCATCACTATCATTGAAATAAATAATCCCTTGAATTTTATTGCTTTTCGATAACCAGTAATTGGCTAACGGCGCCAGGATCCGGTCCGCTATCAATACAATATGCATACCACTCTGCGTCAGGCGATCCACCCATTGCGGATCGGTGAACAGGCGCAAATTCGGGAATGAAAAATCGATAAAAATAAATCCATGGGATAAATGGTTGTGATTATTAAGTAAAAGTTTTTCAACAATGCCTTTTTTCAAATAATCATTACCCTCTGGCCAGACAGCAAAAGCGGCTCGGTGGCAATATTGTGCACGTACGGCAGCATCCGGAAATAATTCACAGGATAATTCACAGCTTATGCAACGAACACTCTGTAGCGTCTTTCTCTTCATCAACTATGCCCCTGTTATTTTCCATAAATATTTCATCGGTAAATAAATGTGTCAATCCGACACGTGGTGAACTCCATTTCTGCTAATAACAGTCGATTGATGAAAATGTTATAAAATCCTATAGAAAAACAATCTCCAACTGTAAACATCGTTATGTTGATAAGTATTACGAAGTTTTCTCTCAGATTAATAACCCATATATTAGGAGTTTTATACACAAATCCAGACATCACGATAAACGTAAATACAGCACTATTTGCTAAAACAAAACCTTAAAAAATGATTTTAGTAAATTACAAAATTCCTAAAAACCAGAAACCTTTGTGATGTTGTGGGATAAATATAATAACTAATCAGATAAACCTGTAATTAATTCTCATTATTTTACCTTAGTTAATTATCACCTAAGATATGTATACCATAACTCATTGTATTAAAAGGATTTACCCATTAAACACAAAATTCTTATCTTTGATCAAGTACAAAGGTAGAAGCGTCTTATCCATTTAGATGTAATATGAAATGGGTATGTTGATGCAAAATATGAGACGTTTTCGTTACTGAGGGCCGGGCATTGTACCTTATCAACCAGTTGGTCGAATTTAATCCTGATAACAAAAGCCTGGTCAATCGACAGACCGGGCGAGCAATTCAACTGCAGATCCCAGCCTCGCTCTGTTTTCTCTATTTAATTACTCACGCAAGTGACATTGTTTCTCAGAACACGCTGCTCAAAGTAGGTTGGGGAGAAAGAAACAATGTGACGACGACCAATACTTTTTACCAGGCAATTTTGACGTTGCGCAATGCACTGGCGGATGTCGGGTTGCCCCGTGATACAGTCAAAACTATTTCCCGGCGTGGACTCAGATTAAATGAGAATACGCATGTGGAGACGATCACTCATTCCCAAACTGAGCCCCCCTTAGCACCATTTATTAAGGAAAACAACAATCCCGAGGTAACACCCTCTCCACCGCAAGTAGCAACGTCGATTCCCTGGTGGAACATTTTCTTAACCACCGGAGTGATTATTACTACTCTGATTATCTGGTTGGTTTGGTATCAGACTCGCCCTGTCATGCCGTTTAGTAAATTCGTGTCGGTTTCTATGCAAATTCCCTCTCAGGAAAACTGTAAAATTTATTACTCACCGAATGAACACAATCTGGAAAGCTATTTCAGCCTGATGCAATCGCATCCCGATCTTTGTGAATATAACAAACATGTGTTTCTTTCAGGTTACCGTAGGGCACAGAGGATGGTGGCCTTTGTCTGCGATAAGGATGCGCGGATAGATGTTCACGCGTTTTGTTCTACTCATTACTACTGGATGCGCGGGAAATGAACAAAATACACAATCTTATCCTGCTGGCGATCGGCGTGGTATTGATGCTGGGTTCAGGCGCCTGGTTATGGTATTCACGCTACGCCGACAGGCCATTGAACTGCGTCGGTAACGTGGAGTGGAATATTGGCAGCAACCGCTTTACCGGCACGGTGTCGTATCGGTTGTACGACCATCAGGGGCTGGCAACCTTAACCGGAAAACTGTACGGGCGTCACGTCACAGGTATTAGCAGAAACATCTATTTTACCTATACCCAGCACCACGACGCGCGCGTGCTGCAGTCAACGCAACTGGTAAAAACCTTCTCAGACTCCGCCGATAAAGACGATATCAACGAGACCTTGCCCAGTTTTTATCGCGAAACCGGACAGCGCCTGAGTCTGGTCATGGAGGAGTATAAAGGGGCGTGGATAGTAGCGAGTTCCACTGTTCCTTCGCTGTATTGCCGTAAAAAGTAACGTCATATCCGGATACAAAAAGGGTGCCCTCACGCAGGAATTCATATTTGTCATCATCGACTTACGCGACATGGGTCACTGAATCCATTCATATCCCATTGCTATTCTTTTCCCCGAATCAGGAAACATCCTGAATATCATGATATTCCATTGCGTAATAATTAAGCGAAACGGGCGTTTTATTTTGTCCAGAAGACTTCAATCTACGGATGGATATTTGGAGAAGGCGTGGGCAGGGGCGTTTATCTCTCTCGCGAGCAATGTCTGAAGGTTCAGGCGTTATCGCATTTCAGGAAACGGTGTGTTTCCGGTGTATTTTTGGCGTACATATGAGGGATACGTAATGTTTACTTTTAAAAAGTGCCTGATTGCACTTTCTATAAATTTGGCCGTTGTTTCATCAGGTTTTGCTTGTACGACCCTGCTGGTCGGTAACGAAGCATCAGCGGACGGCTCCATGCTGGTAGCGCGTAGCGCTGACAGTGATGCCCTGAAAGCACAGCATTTTGTCATTCACCCGGCAAAACAGAATCAGACCGGGGTATACAGCACCAAAGCACATAACGGTGCGAATGACTTTACCTGGCCGCTACCCAAAAACTCTCTGCGTTATACCACTGTTCCAAACTGGAAAACCCAGTTGCACGGCGCGACCGGATTTAACGAGCTGGGCGTTGGCGTGAGCGGCACAGAATCTATTTTTGCCTCACCAAAAGCGCTGGCCGCCGACCCGTACGTTGAGGATAAAGGGATCACCGAAGACGATATTCCGGATATTCTGCTGTCGCAGAGTAAAACCGCGCGTGAAGCCGTGGCGCTGCTGGGCCATATCGTTGAGACCGTCGGCGCAGGTGAAGGCTTTGGCGTTGCCGTCGTCGACGATAACGAGATCTGGTATCTGGAAACCGGCAGCGGCCATCAGTGGATGGCACAGCGCCTGCCGAATAACCAGTATTTTGCCACCGGCAATCAGGGGCGTTTACAGGATTACGATCCGAAAAACCCTGACATGATGGCGTCAAAAAACCTGATCCAATTTGCGACCGAAAAAGGTCTGTACGAACCGGCAAAAGACGGTAAATTCAACTTCTCCAAAGCCTATACCCGTGATGACGAACGTGACCGCACGTATAACGACCCTCGCGTATGGACCATCCAGAAAGAGTTCAATCCTTCCGTAAACCAGGATATGGCCAAAGGACGTGAATTCCCGGTCTTCATGACGCCAGAGAAGAAAATGACGCTGGACGATGTGAAGGCCGTACTGCGTAACCATTACGAAGGCACCAGCCATGACCCCTACACCAACGGTCTGAACGGCAAAGAGCCGTGGCGTCCGGTCAGCGTCTTCCGCACCTATGAAGCGCACGTTATGCAGGTTCGTCCGTGGTTGCCAAAAGAGATTGGTGAAACGACCTACATTGGCCTGGGTATGGCCGACCTCACCGCCTTTGTTCCGTACTACAGCGGCCTGAAAGCGTATCCGGCTAACTATACGATGGGTACCGATAAAGCGGACGATCAGTCTATCTACTGGAAATATCGTAAATTACAAACGCTGACCATGACCGATTATCCGAAGCTCGCGCCAATCGTCAAAAAAGCCTACAAAGCGTGGGAAGACAAAGTGGCGAAGGAGCAAAAAGAGGTCGAAGCAGAGTATCTGAAAATGGCGAAAACCGATAAACCTGCCGCCGATAAGATGCTGAATGACTTCAACCTTCGCATCATGGCTGACGCCGAGAAGCTGACGGAAGTTCTGACTAATCAGCTGTTTACCATCCGCACTAAAGACATTCAGTCTGATATCTTCTTTGCCAACGCGGCGAAAAAAGACTGATTAACGACGCAATAAAATTGCTGGCGCATATTAGTTTTGCGCCAGCATTTCACACCGCGCCTTCACCGCGTCGTGCAGCAGACGGACCGCCGTTGAAAGCTGCTTCCTATGCGGGCAAATCATATTCAGCGGGACTGTCTCTCCCTGATAATCCGGCATCAGCAGTTGTAATCGACCATCACGTACATCCTCGCTGACATCCAGCCACGACTTATATGCCACGCCCTCGCCGGTAATCGCCAGGCGGCGGATCACTTCCGCATCGTCGCTCATTATGGTGCCGTTAACCTGCACGCTGCTGACCTCACCGTTTCGCGTAAACGTCCAGCGATCGTGCAGACGTCCGCGCAAGACGAAGGTCATGGCGTTGAGCTGCGCTAAGTCACCCGGGCTTTGCGGCGCGCCGTTTTGCACCACCCATTCCGGTGAGGCCACCAGCACGCGTCGGTTCCCCGGCGCCACGGGCAGTGCAATGTAAGACGCGTCTTCGGTGTTGCCATAGCGAAACGCAACATCGACGGGATCTTTAAAGACATCCGTCACCTGGTCGGAGAAAAAAATCCGCAGGCGCAGCGCGGGATAGCGGCGTCGAAATGACTGAAAGACCGGCAACAGCAGGTTACGGCCGAGATCGGAAGGCACGGCAATTTGCAGCGTGCCTGACACTTCATCTTCCGGGGTCTGTATTTTTTGCAGTCCGGCATGCATTACGTCCAGCATCTGGCGGGCATAGGGTAGCCAGACCTCGCCTTCGGGCGTCAGGCGCAGGCTGCGCGTGGAGCGGGCGAACAAACGGATAGCCAACGTCGACTCCAGACGCTTGATGGCTGAGCTAACCTGAGCAGGCTGAACGCCGACTTCGCGCGCAGCATCGCTAAAACTATTCAGCGCCGCGGCGCGGACAAACAACGTGAGATCTTCAAGCCGGAACATTTTCACTCCCCGAGTATAAGTCCTGTCGCCGTGGGGCTATTTTTCCCGTTCTGCTGCCGGTTTACCATCGAATTATTCAACAGAGATAAGGTTTCTAAACCGGAGAGATTATGAAAGCCATCGCTATTACCCGCGCCGCGACCGACGGCAATAATATTGAATTTTTACAAGAGATTGACCTGCCCGTGCCGGTTGCCACCGGGCACGATCTGCTGGTTGAAGTGAAGGCCATTTCCGTCAACCCCGTTGATACCAAGGTTCGCGAGGGTTTTAACGCTGATGTGCCGCGCGTGCTGGGCTGGGATGCCGTGGGCGTGGTGAAATCCGTGGGTGAAGCCGTCACCCTGTTCTCACCGGGCGATGAAGTCTGGTACGCCGGTGCGCTGGGTCGCGCTGGCAGTAACAGTGAATTTCAGCTGGTTGATGAACGTATTACCGCGCTGAAGCCGCAATCACTGGATAATGCCTCTGCGGCGGCGCTGCCGCTGACCGCGATCACCGCCTGGGAAATGCTGTTTGACCGTCTGGGCGTTGAGGAAAACGGCAATGAAGATGATGTGTTACTGATCGTTGGCGCGGCTGGCGGCGTCGGTTCTATCCTGACGCAACTGGCCAGTAAGCTGACCAAAATGACCGTCATCGGTACGGCATCACGTCCGCAGAGCCAGAAATGGGTTCGTGAAGCGGGCGCTCATCATGTGATTGACCACAGCAAGCCGTTGACGGAAGAGCTGGCACGGATAGGCATTAAAGAGGTGACGCACGTTGCCAGCCTGAACAATACCGAGCAGCACTACCAACAAATTATTGCCGCCCTGGCACCGCAGGGCAAACTGGCGTTGATTGACGATCCTGAATTCCTCGATGCCCGTCCGCTGAAGGCCAAAAGCATTTCGCTGCACTGGGAATTTATGTTTACCCGTTCGATGTTTACCACCCACGATATCATCGCGCAACACCAGCTTTTGACCCGCGTGGCACTGCTGATCGACAGCAACACCCTCCGCACCACGCTGGGCGAGCATTTTGGCGCTATCACTGCAGCAAATCTGCAAAAAGCCCACGCGCAAATTGAAACCGGTCGTTCGGTCGGCAAGATTGTGCTGGAGGGGTTTTAACATGCCTGACACTGAGATGATTTTCATTATTGCGGTACTAAAGGCCAAACTGCTACGGCTGGATTATCTGACGCCGATTGCGCCATAAAATAACTGCCGAAGCCCCCCTGCCGCATGGGGGCTTCGACAGTCATGTCTCACTCGCTTCACTATCTCTGCTATGATGCCTGCACACAAATAAGACAAAACAACATGCCGAGGGAAAGATGAGTTCCACCAGAAGAGGGATGATGAACGTCCTGATTGCCGCCGTATTGTGGGGAAGTTCGGGCGTTTGCGCGCAGTACATCATGGAGCAAAGCCAGATGTCGTCACAGTTTCTGACCATGACGCGCCTGATTTTCGCCGGGTTGATTCTGCTGATGCTCTCTTTCGTTCACGGCGACAAAGTGTTCTCTATTATCAAAAACCGCAAAGACGCCATCAGCCTGCTCATTTTTTCCGTGGTCGGGGCGCTCACCGTACAGCTCACCTTCCTGCTGACCATCGAAAAATCCAACGCTGCCACCGCGACGGTACTGCAATTTTTGTCACCGACCATTATCGTGGCGTGGTTTTCCGTGGTTCGCAAAGCACGACCGGGAATATTAGTGCTGACCGCGATTTTCACCTCGCTCATTGGCACCTTCTTACTGGTCACCCACGGTAACCCGACGTCGCTGTCTATTTCACCTGCCGCGCTGTTCTGGGGAATTGCTTCGGCGTTTGCCGCCGCGTTTTATACCACCTACCCCTCAACGCTTATCGCGCGTTACGGCACGCTGCCGATTGTCGGCTGGAGCATGTTGATAGGCGGCCTGATCCTGCTCCCGTTCTATGCCGGAGAGGGGACAGACTTCGTGGTCAATGGCAGTTTAATTCTGGCGTTTTTCTATCTGGTGGTGATCGGCACGTCGCTGACGTTTAGCCTGTACCTGAAAGGCGCGCAGATGATTGGCGGGCCGAAGGCGAGCATTTTAAGCTGTGCGGAACCGTTGAGCAGCGCATTGCTGTCCCTGCTGCTATTAGGCATTACATTTACCCTGCCTGACTGGCTGGGCACGCTGTTGATCCTCTCATCGGTCGTGCTGATCTCAATGGACTCACGTCGCCGCGCCAGAGCGGTTTAACCCAACCGGCGCGGCAACGAGTCACGATTACCAGCCCGGAACCGCGCCGCCGTTAAAGATTTTCTCAGCCGCTTTCGCCACTTCCGGTGACTGATAAGATTGCAGGAATTCTTTCACATTCCCGGCATCTTTGTTGTCTTCTCGCGCCACCAGGATGTTCACGTACGGTGAGTTTTTGTCTTCGATAAATACGCTGTCATGTACCGGGGAAAGACCGGTTTGCTGGATGTAGGTGGTACTGATAATCGCTACATCCACTTTCTGATCGTCCAATACGCGCGGCAACTGCGCGCCTTCCAGTTCCATAATTTTCAGATGCCGCGGATTATCAGTGATATCCAACGCTGTTGGCAGCAGGCCGGTATCCGCTTTCAGCGTAATTAACTTCTCTTTTTGCAGCAGCAACAGCGCCCGCCCGAGGTTGGTTGGATCGTTAGGTATCGCAATCGTTGCACCGTCTTTTAGTTCAGCGACGGTTTTGATTTTCTTCGAATACCCTGCCATCGGGAACACAAAGGTATTGCCCACCGCAACCAGCTTATAGTCGTGTGCTTTATTATCTTGTTCGAGGAACGGACGATGCTGGAAGACGTTGGCATCCAGCTCACCATGATTAGTGGCATCGTTGGGCAACAGGGAACCGCTAAACCCTACCAGCTCCACCTCCAGGCCATATTTTTCTTTAGCCACTTTCTTCGCAACTTCCGCCACATCCTGCTCTGCGCCGTTAATTACGCCGACTTTGATATGCTTCGCATCGCTGCTCTGCTGATCGCATCCTGCCAGCAATAATCCCGCCAGCAATACTGCCGCCCCGGCCCCAAAATGAGGTATCTTCAGTTTCACGTTTTATCCTTTTTTAATAACCGCCTGATGAGTAATGAAATGACTATAGCGGCAAGGCCGCTGCGGTTTAAAAAACGAAAAAGCATCAGCAAGAAGAAAAAAGCATAACGGGAAAAAGATAAATTAGTCGGAAGATGCCATTAGTTCATCACTTGAAAGCCCGGTGATAATTAGCACCAGTTCACGATCGATCCCCTTCTCCAGCATGGCATGGGCTATCCGCAACGCTTCGTCTTGTTTGCCTTCGAGTTTGCCCTCTAACAAACCCGTTATTCGCCCCGATTCACGTAAACATTCTGCAATAGTCATTAATCTCTCCTTGTGTTGGGGAACGCGTAAAGCCACCTCGCGAATAAACGTCTCGAAACGCGGTGCGCTGCCAGACTGCATCAGATAATTAAATAGGGTTTCTACCTGACTGTCATTAGCGTGTCCCTTAATCAGCTGAGCAACCAGGTTATCGACCAGCACCATCAAATCGCGCTCACGTATATGCTTCTGGACAAGTTCAAGTAGCGCCACTCGCTGGTGCTGCATAATCTCATCGTCGGACACCACCGTGATATCGACCAACGGGAAGGCCGCGCCATATAGCCGCCGCGCAGTTCTGGATGACTTAAGAACTTTTTAAATACCGCATCATGCGGCGTAGAGGTTATTGGTTTTTGCATGGCGATCCGTCACAAGAAGAACAAGATGACGGGACATTACTCGCCAGTGGCGCACACAACATCTGGGAACTTTTCTATCTGCGAGGCGGCCTGGCGGATAAATACATGCTTTTGCAATGTATTTATTTTCAGGGAATGGCGTTCGCAAAAATGCCCGGTAAGCGTGAGCTTCTCCGGGCATTCTCTTTTCGCTATCCAACGATGGCGCCTCACACCAGGGTTTTGACTATCTCCATCAACCTGGCGACATCTTCAGGCCGGGTATTGCCGGTTTGCGAGTCGATAATCGAGCTGTACACATGCGGCATGACCCGCGGTACGCCCGCCTCGAGGCAGGTTTGCAGGATAATGCCGAAGTTATCCAGCGAGATACCGCCGGTCGGTTCAATCAGCGTCATGCCGTTGCGCGCCGCGGTCGTCGCCAGCGCGTACAGCTCAGGCAACGATTTCTCACCGCCCATCGGGAAGAACTTCGCCGCATGCGCGCCAGAGTCCAGCATCATGCGCACTGCGGCATCGCAGGAAACGCGGGCTGGCGTGCCCTGGCTGCTGCTGACCCCGGTCGAGATCAACACTTCCCCCGGCGTGCCCGTGGGACTGACTAACGCGTTGATATGGGTCTGTTCACCGCCCGTTGCGGCCAGCGCGCCTGCCGCAAAACCACAGCCGGTAAAAGTCTGGTTGACGTGTGCCGGATGGATCCGTGAGGCAATCATGGCCGCTTTGTAATACTGCGCCGGGTCGCCCGCCCCCAGCCCCACGGAAATCGACGGCACGTCGACCATCCAGCTTTTTACTTCCTTAACCCCTTCCTCAACCGAGGAGAACTGCGCCGAAAGAATGCCGATCACCGCGTGACCTTCGGCAGCGTCATAGATTTCCCGGGCGTTGGCGATATCCTTCGCCAGCACGTTAATAGCCACTTTATTGCGATAAAAATTAATGTGCTGCATGGTCTGCAATCTCCTTTAGTCGGGCCACGATCAGTGCCATTTCCCCTTCTGCGACCGTACGCGGATCGAGACTAAAGACACCCTGGTGAAGGTTATAACGACGCGCGTAAATCGCAATATCGCCCCCACGCAGCTGTGCTTCTACGGCACAGGCATCCAGTCCCAACGCCTGCGCGTTCACCTGAATACGAACCCGCCAGATGGCGCGTCCGGCTTCGTCCTGCTCAATATCCGCATCCAGTCCGCGAATCGCTGAAATCGCCTGCGCCACGGGGCGAAGCTCTTCGGCGGTGACCACGGTTTGCCCCTGATGATAGTTTTCCAGGGCATACACCAGCCCAACCATATTCTCTTTGCCGATCTTCATCGCCCGGGCAATTCCGTGGTGCTGCGCTTTACACGCCGCAATCCATTGTTTTTTCCCGGTGATAAACCCGGAGGTCGGCGCATTAAAGGCTTTTGCCCCGCTGTAGACCACCATATCCGCCCCGCTCGCCACCCAGGCGTGTAAGTCTTCCTCGGCGGCGGCATCGACAATCAGCGGCAGATTGTGAACCTGCGCAACCTGTACGAAGTCCGCAATGTTCAACATGCCTTTCTGCACGCAGTGGTGCGATTTCACATACAGCAGCGCGGCGGTGTTGTCGGTAATCGCGCTCTCCAGCTGCCAGCGGGCCGCCAGATTACTCGAGCCAACCTCCACCACGCGTCCTCCCCCTAAGCGAATCGCGCTGGTGATCGGCGCCCCATAGTCCACGTTGTGCCCGCGCAGCATGACCACTTCATTGGCCATACCCGCGCTGTCCGGCATCATCGTGACACTAGCCTGGTCACCGCGGGTAATGGCGGCGGCAACGGCAATCGCAATACCCGCCGAGGCGCACGAAGTAACATAGCTGTCCTCCGCGCCGGTGTAGCGGGAAACCAATTGACCGGTACGGTCCACCAGCCGGTCAATTTCAACAAAGGTCGACGCTGCTCGTGCGGTGGCCTGCATCACTTCCGGCGCGACGCTGGAAACGCCCAGAATCGTCATCTTGCCGCAGGCGTTAATCACCTGTTTTAGCCCCAGTTGTTGATAGATATTCTGTGTCATGGCTTACAACACTCCCAGCAGCGAACAGACCACGCTGAGCGCGACAATCGACAGCAAAATGGTGGTGTAACGCGGTCCTTTCTTCACCAGATAGAAGTAGATGGCGAACACCGCCGCCAGCGGCAACAGACCGGGAGCAATAGAGTCGAGGATTTGCTGAACCACCACTTCAGAGCCTTTCAGGGCGCTGAGTTTTAACGGCGTGGTGATCTTGACGTAGCTTGCCGACAGCGCCCCCATCATGATCAGGCCCAGCACGTTCGCGCCGTAGATCAGTTCCTTAATTCGCCCTCCCTGCAGCAGACCGATAATCGAGTCACGTCCCAGCGTATAGCCTTTGTGCACCATACCGTAGCTGATTGCCAACGTAATGGCCGGGTAGAGGATTAACGGTACAATTCCGCCCATCGCGCTGCCATTGGCGGCGAACGGGATAAAAATGGCAATTAACAGCGGCATCACGGCTGCCCAGATGATCGAGTCCCCCATCCCGGCCAGCGGTCCCATTAGCCCGGTTTTAATCCCGGTAATTGAGGCATCGCTGATCGGCTCGCCGCGGGTTTTCTGTTCCTCCATCGCAATGGAGATCCCCTGAATCACCGCCCCGAACGTCTGCTCTGAGTTGAAGAAGTTCAGATGGCGTTTCAGCGCTTCTACCTGTTCCTCTTTTTGCGGATAGAGCTTTTTGATGATCGGCGTCATCGAGGCGCAGAAAATCAGGCTCTGCAAACGCTCATAGGAGCTGGAAACTTCCGCACCCAGCCAGTAGATAAACCAGGCTTTGGTGATATCGGCTTTGGTCAGCGTGCCGCTTTCACGCGCACGCTCCACCAGTTCATGTTGCATTACGTCGCTGCTCATCATGCTGCTCCTTCATTTTTCGCCAGACCTTTAATCAGGAAGGCCACGCAGGTACCAAAGATTGCCATCGCCATGATGTCCACCTTCAGGTACAGCACTGCGAAGAATCCGCCGATAAACCACGGCAGCAGGCTCTTTTTACCGATCACCATAATGGTGATGGCGAAGCCCAGCGCTGGCAGAATGCCGCCCATAATTTCAAAGGAGTGCGTCAGCCAGTGCGGCATCAGCTTGAGGAAGCTTTCCACCACATCCTGACCAAAATAGTTGGCGGCGAAAACCACCGGGAAACGCAGCACCAGCCCAAGCAACGCCGGGTAGAGGAACGCACAGCGCATGATACCCGCCATGTTGGCCGTTTCCGCATGTTTGTCGGCCATATGTACCCATGCCGCGTTTAACGTGCGGCGCAGCTGGTCGAGGAATACGCCGATGACGCCAAATGGGATCGCCAGCGCGATAGCCAGGTTCGGATCCATTCCGGCCTTCACGGCGATAGGAATTGAAATACAGGCGGCCAGCGCCGGATCCGACGGGACGTTACCGCCCGGCGTGGAGGTCACGCCGAGGTAAACCAGCTGCATACCTGCGCCAATGATCATCGCCGTTTCCATGTTGCCTAACAGCAGGCCAACGAATACGGCAATCACCACCGGTTGCAGCAGCATCGCGGAGAAGGTGTAGCCAAGGCGTAAACGGGCAAACCAGTAATACAACCCCATCAGGCTTGCGAAGACTAAAGTATCCATAGTTAATTACCCTGTTATCAAAGAGTTAGAATTTTTTCAGGATATCGTCCAGCGACTGCGGCTTATCTTCCGGGATGGTCTGGAAGAACACCTGAATCCCACGATTTTTCAGGTCGCTCAGAATGCCGACGTCTTTTTCATCCAGCGTAATGTTCTGGAATACCGCTTTGCGGTTTGGCCCACCTCCCAGTCCACCGACCTGAATGGTGGTGACATCAAAGCCTAACTGGACCGCTTCCTGCACCGCCGCCAGAGAGGGGAACAGCACCAGCACTTTGCCGTCACCAAGCTGGTTTTCTTTCCAGGCAGCCGCAAAACTTTGGTTACCAAAACAATCCACTTTGATGTTCGGCGGCGCGGCCATCAGGTAGATATTTTTCATAAACGGATCGGCATCCAGCTCATCGCTGACCACCGCAATCCGGTTGGCCTGAGATTGTCCAACCCACTTGGTCACCACTTGTCCATGAATCAGACGGCTATCGATACGACATAAGACGATGTTTGCCATGATGTTTATTCCTTATTGTGATTGTTGTAATTGACGCACGTGGGCGACAACGTCCAGGCAACTGCTACGCCCGGCGTCGACCAGTTCAGCCACGCAGGTGGTCAACTGGCCATGCTCGCGTTTGTCGAGCGCCTCCAGTAGCAAAGAGGCATTGAGCCCGGAAATCACAGCCACCGGGTAATCGGCACTCAGCCGCGCCGCCACGTTAGAGGTGGTGCCGCCAATAAAATCGGTCAGGATCAGTGAACCTTCCGGCATGGTTTTCACCACGGCTTCAACGCGCTGGTAAAACTCGCCAAGCGTATCAACGGGCATCAGCGCAATTTCCGTCACGCCTTTGATTTCACCCATCACCATGCGCAGGCTGTTGCAAAGCTGTTGCCCCCAGCCGCCATGGGTCAGCAGCAGGATCTGGGGCAAGGATTCAGTGGTAGTCAAAATGGCCTCCTGGCTCGATTACATGAGACTTGCGATGCCTGATGGCGCTTCGCTTATCAGGCCTACGGGAAGTGCTTTTGTAGGCCGGATAAGGCGTTTTATGCCGCCATCCGGCAAACTCATCAAAGTAAGAGCAAAGGCTGTGCCAGAATTTGTGTCACGCAGGGAAGAGAGGAGCGCTGGCGGGGCAGAGAGCCGCGCCAGTAAAGGGATTAGCTATACAGCAGTTCGTAGATATAAAAATATTCCGCGTCCGATAAGCGAATGGCATAGGCCTCTTCGATCGGCAGGAAAGCGGATTTAATGACACTAAACGCGCGATTATCCAGATCCGGCTTGTTCTCCAGCGCCATCTGTAACGGTTTACGGTTAATCACGATACGCTCGACCATACAGCAGCAGTGGATCAGGAAGCGCAGTGTCACCTGACGACTCGGTTTCAGGGCAAGCGCAGTGGTCAGATGGTTAAGCACACTCTCCATCTCTTTCAGAATACGCTGCGGGTTGAGCACCGAAATATGGTTAATGATGCTCTCCATAGTCAACGCGCTGATAAAGCGCATTGCGCTGCGCTCCATCTCCACGCGGCGTTCGCTGCTGGAGAGATCCGGCGTCAGCAGACTGAGCACCAGCTCGGGGCCTTGCTCAGAGAACAGCTCCTCGAGCGAGATAAACGGAATATCCGGCAGTCCTGGCTGGAAAGTCCCCACTATTCCCGCCAGGCGTTCACTGGCGTTAATCGCCTGCTGCACGCGCTCCAGACTGCGGACTTCATTGTAATCGAGGATCACCATCCGCGTGTCCTGCGACATCAGCTCGCCGAAGCTCTCTTCCAGCACCTTTTTGATTTTTTCTGCCGTTCCCATCCCGGTGATGCAGGAGATAACCAGCACCTTACCGCTGTTTTCCTGCTGCGGCGTGCAGAGCTGACAGGGGATATCTTTACTCTGCATTAACGCCGCCAGCTGCGTTAAGTCGCTGGTTTCGTAGCTTAAATCCAGCCCAATCTCCAGCAGGCTGGTGAGCGTGATATTGGGCATTAGCAGTACGTCTATCTGGAATAACTTACTGATCGTGCTACCAAAATGCACCAGCGAACCAATATCCACCATCAGGATCAACCGGCGATATTGTCGGGTCTGGATCATCTGTGTCAAAGCTTCCAGCGTGTCATGCACCGACTGCTCAAAAGGCATATCGATAGCGCTGAACACCTCGCGCTCCAGCACGCGATTCACGTACTGCGCCTGGCTTGTCGCCGTCGTCGCACCGTGGGCAATCAAAATCACCCCGCAATCCGGACTGGCATCAATCCGTTGGCGGTAATGGCGACACTCTTTGAGGAACAGGCACAGCCAGACCACTTCCGTCGCCGGACATTGAATATGCAGCAGTTCATTGATTTTCCGGCATAGTAGCGTGGCGTTGTCATATTCATCTTTACAGCGATCGAGGATCAGGCTGGAAGAATAAAGTTGCGGAATAAGGCCGCGCTGCACATAGCCAATCAGCGCCAGGAAGTGTTTGCGCAGCGGATTAACCAGATTCTCCGGCAGCGTGAAACCGAGCACCTGTTCAACGCAGCCGATCAGCAGCGTGACGCGCTCTTCTATCTGATCGCCATAGCGCGGCGGATGCCCCACGCTGTCACGGCTGTAGAGACCATATTCAAAAATCGAACTGAGCTTGTTTTTGAGGATCGCCAGCGTTTCGGCTGGCGGTACGTTGCTGTTACGCAGATTGATATATTCGCGGGTCAGGAAGCTGTAGAAGAGATCGCTCTCTTCTATTTCGGCTCCGGTCGCCAGTGAATTTTTCAGCGCGGGCAGCGTGCGGGCATCGATGCTTAAATGCTCTTTGCCTTCGAACAGTGCGCCAACCAGCAGACGCTGTTCCGGCGTGGCGTTAAACGAAATCTCCGCCAGACGTTTATCCAGCTGTAGCGTGTCGCTGTGCCCGGTCATCCCTGAGGCCCAGGCCTGGGCGCAGAGAAACTGAATGTCGCTCTTAAGCTGACCAATGTTACCTTCCAGCGGCTTGTTCAGTAGCCAAAGCAGTAAGGTGCGGTCGATGCTTATCGTACGCTCGATTTTGCGGCTCTCACGCTGCAAGAAGCCAACGATAAGCTCAACCTGCTCTTCCACCGAACGCTGGCGGATGCCGGGCAAATCGATACACACCTGAATACGTCGCTGGAAGGTACGCAGCAATGCCGAACTCACCGGCTCGGTGGTGGCGCAAATCAGGCGCACCGAAATAGACCGCGCCACGGCGCTTGAGCCCAGCGGCCGATATTCACCTTTGTCGAGAATAGAGAACAGCTTTTCCTGACCTTCATACGGCAGACGATGCACTTCGTCGAGCAGCAAATAACCGCCGTCGGCTTGCTCGACCAGACCGGGTTTATTTTCATTTGCGCCGGTAAATGCCCCCTGTCGATGACCAAACAGGTGCGAAGAAAGCAGCTCCGGGTTATGGGCGTATTCCGCGCAGTTAAAGTAAACCAGCGGCGGCGACGCTCCCACTGCGCGTTCGCAGGCAAAACGGTGCATCAGTTCGGCAAAAAAGGTTTTGCCGACGCCGGAGGGACCGGTCAGCAGAACGTGCAGCCCGTGGGGATACAGCACCGCCGCGCGGCCTTTTTCCACCGCGTCGCGCAGGCTACGATCGTAACCAATCAGGCCGAAGAAGGGATCCTCTGTTGCCTGATTTTCCTGAACCGGCAACAGGTCGGCAACGGTTTGCACTTCGCGCTCGGACTCATCCAGTTTGCGCCCCAGCAGCGTTTCAATCGCCTGACGATGCAGAAAGAAGACAGGGCGTCCGCGGCTTTTAATCGCCAGGCCGTCGTTCCAGAGCTGATTGAGATCTTTACTGACCGAGTTGCGCGCCAGTCCGAGATTAAAGCCGATAGCTTCTGCTGTGAACGCCGTTTCCTGCGCCAGATGGGCAAGATTCAGTCCTCGCGTCAGCCGTTCCAGCTCCCCCAGTATTATCTCAATCCGTCTCATCTCTTTACCGCTTAAGAAATAAATGATTGTTCAGAACATACACTATTCTGCTGCGCAAGAAAGTGAGGAGAAGCCATCTACAACTTACAGACGAGACCGTTTTCCCTGGTAATGCAGACTGTTGAGTGAGTCATGTGCAATGTAGTGTCTACACTTAGTCTTGAGATGATGCGCATCGACAACAAGGATTATTATCATGAAACGAGCCGCTTTACCGCTTATTGCCATTCTTTTCACGCTGCCGGGTTTAGCGCAGGCCGAGTCGGCTTACGGCTCTCTACAGTCCGTTCATGAAAAAAACACTGTATTGAAGGACTTACGCAAGATTTGCACCCCGCAGGGTTCACCCTCCGATGAGATGTGGGAAAAAACGATTATGGCTGATACACGTAATCAGCAGCATATCCGCGAGGCTATTCTGGCAATACAACGAAATAACCAGAACACCTACTGGGAAGCGTTGGGCAAAGTTGAATGCCCGGATTTGTAACTATCGTATTGAAAAACGAGCTCTGTAACCGGTTTCTGTTTAGCAAAATCGCCTATTGTGTAGGGAAGTGAAATACATCAAGGAGCAAGATAATGCGATACCGTTTTCCTGATAACTTTTGGTGGGGGAGTGCCTGCTCGGCGTTGCAAACCGAAGGGGATAGCCTGAATGGCGGCAAAAGCCAGACCACATGGGACGTGTGGTTCGACCGCCAGCCAGGGCGTTTCCACCAGGGGGTTGGCCCGGCAAACACCTCAACGTTTTATCAGCACTGGAAACAGGACATCGCACTGCTCAAACAGCTGAAACACAACAGCTTCCGCACTTCTATCAGCTGGTCACGACTGATCCCGGACGGTACTGGCGAGGTTAATCGTGAGGCTGTCGATTTCTATAACAACGTCATCGACGAACTGCTGGCGCAAGGCATTACACCGTTTATCACCCTGTTTCACTTCGATATGCCGATGGTGATGCAGGAGAAAGGCGGCTGGGAAAACCGTGACGTGGTTGAGGCGTTTGGCCGCTACGCGCAGACCTGTTTTAACCTATTCGGCAATCGGGTGAAGCACTGGTTCACCTTTAACGAACCGATTGTCCCGGTAGAAGGCGGTTATCTGTATGATTTCCACTACCCTAACGTAGTGGATTTCAAACGCGCGGCCACCGTGGCGTATCACACTGTACTGGCGCATTCCACGGCGGTGCGGGCGTATCGCGCCGGAAACTACGGCGGTGAGATCGGTGTGATCCTAAATCTGACGCCCTCTTATCCACGCTCTCAGCACCCGGCGGATGTAAAAGCCGCGCACCATGCGGATCTACTGTTTAACCGCAGCTTCCTTGACCCGGTACTAAAAGGGAAATATCCGGCGGATCTGGTCGAACTGCTGAAAGCGTACGATCAGCTACCAGCCTGTCAGCCAGGCGACAGTCAGCTCATCGCCGAGGGGAAAATCGACCTGCTCGGTATCAATTATTATCAGCCGCGCCGCGTGAAATGTCGTGATACTGCCGTCAATCCAAACGCGCCGTTTATGCCGGAGTGGCTGTTTGATTATTACGAAATGCCGGGGCGTAAAATGAACCCTTACCGTGGCTGGGAAATTTATGAGCCTGGTATTTACGATATTATTACTAATCTTCGTGATAATTACGGCAACCCGCGCTGCTTTATTTCTGAAAACGGTATGGGTGTGGAAAATGAGCAGCGTTTCGTTGAGCAGGATCAGATAAACGACAGCTACCGCATTGAATTTGTTTCTGAGCATCTGAAATGGCTACATAAAGGCATCAGCGAAGGGTGTAATTGTCTTGGCTACCATATGTGGACTTTTATTGATAACTGGTCCTGGCTCAACGGATATAAAAACCGCTACGGTTTTGTCCAGTTAGATTTAGACACGCAAAAACGTACGGTGAAAAAGAGCGGCGAATGGTTTGCCCATACCGCCGAGAACAAGGGTTTTGATTGATACCGTTGTCAGATAGCGGTATTGCCTGATAGCTGTGCGCCATCAGGCAATACTCTCACTGCATTCTGACCTTCATCGTGACCAGAAGCGCCGTCAACAGCATCAGACTGCCGGAAAGCATCAGGGGCGACAGCAATCCGAGGTTATCGAGCGCATAGCCTCCCACTGCGGCCCCGCAGGTATTGGCAAGCTGGATCACGGCAACCTGCACCGATCCGGCTTTTTCTGCCTGATCGGCCAAAGAACGGGTGATCCACGTCGACCAGCCTACCGGTACCAGCGCAAACGCCAGTCCCCAGATAATCGCAATGCCAGCCGCCACCACTTTGTCGCTGCCCCACAGGATCAGAACCAGCGCACTGAGCGCCAACACCAGCGGCGCACCGGCTAAGGCCAGTTTGACCGAGCGCTTCAGAATCACCGAAGAGAGCGACGTCCCGACAAAGCTGGCGATACCAAAGCTCAACAGCACTAACGTCAGGCCATCAACATCAAAGCCCGCCAGATTCATGTATACCGGACGGATGTAGGTAAAGAAGGCAAACTGCCCGGCAAAGGACATAAAGATGGCGATCATGCCAGCCATCACGCCCGGACGTTGCAGCAGGCTGAACATATTTTGTTTTTGGTGCGACGGTTCACCGGGCAGCGATGGCAGCGCTCTCACCACCCAAATCGTGCACAGCACGCCCATCACCGCCGCCGCATTAAACACGTTACGCCAGCCGATAATACCGCCTAAAAAGCTCCCCAGCGGCGCGGCAATCACCAGCGCGATAGAGACAGCGCCAAAAATCACCGACAGCGCTTTCGGCACCGTACGAGGGGGAACCAAACGCATGGTCAGCGACGCCGACATTGCCCAGAAACCGCCAAGCGCCAGGCCGAGGCAAGCGCGGCCAATGAGCAGCAGCGAAAAAGAGTTGGCAAAGGAAACCAGCAGGCAGGAGAGCGTCAGCAGCACTGAGAACAGGATCACCACATAGCGACGATCGGTCGCCTGGATGATTTGCGTCACAAACAGGCTGGCGAACATAGCGACAAATGCCGTCACCGTCACCGATTGTCCGGCAACACCTTCCGAAATACCCAGATCCTGCGCCATCGGCGTTAGCAGGCTCACGGGAAGAAACTCAACGGTTATCAGGCAGGCAACGCAGAACGCCACGGCGAATACCGCCGACCAGTTAGGTCGGGTATTCACTTCAGCGCGGGATTTTTGTTCAACAGCTTCACTCATTTTGTTACCTGCGTGGGGTTATTGTAGAAAAGTTACGCAGTGTAACATTAAATGTGTGACGTATTTAACGTTTCAACAACTTTCTCCGCCGAATGGCGATGTGGCTTATTCCATCTAAGGCAGGGCCCTTTTTTCGACCTGAGAAGCGTAACGCCACCAGGCATAACTATCAATGTAACCAGTGCACGCCATCTTCGGGCTGGAAAAAGGCGTTATAGCGCATCTGAAACGCATTTATCTCCTGCATATCCGGTTCCATTTCGCGCAAGAAACCGAGCGCCAGACGCACCTGTGCGTCGGTAATCGGCGCGGCCAGCCGGGCTTTTTGCAGCCAACGGTGCCATTGCAGCAGATTCGACTCACTGCCGTCGACAATCACGATTTGCCAGATCAACAGCACCTGGGCGGCATTTTGCAGATGCGATTCATCCGGGCGGTGCAGGTACTGTAAAAACGCCTCACCCTGCACTTTTCCCATCTGATCGATCATCGACTCTACCGGCACAACATCAATATTCAGTCGCTCGCTCAGACGGCGAATTGCCCGTCGAGATCCGGACGTCAGCACCCGAAACCCCACAACAAAAACAACCACCAGGGTGGCCAGCATTATCCAGATCATTAACTACGATACCTGCATACTTAAACTAATTTTGCCGAGAGTGACTGGCAGGCTTCGCGCACCCACTGAGAATATTGTGGAATACAATCTTTTGGCATTTGTAGTTCAACGCCACTGATGCTGATTGCTGCAATCACATCTTTATTACGGTTAAATACCGGTGCGGCAATGCAATAGATACCCGGGGAGTCTTCCGCATTATCAAATACCCAGCCTTGCGCGCGGATTCTGGCAAATTCCTTCATCAACGCTTTTTTGCTGGTAATGGTGGTATCGGTATATTTTGGCAGGTCTTCATCCGGCAACAGTTCGTCGATTTTATCCTGCGGCAGCCAGGCACACAGCGCTTTCCCTACGCCGGAACTGTGCATCGGCAATTTTTTACCGACCCAGGTACGAATGCCAATCGGCTGGGTGTTTTCCAGCTTCATAAGATAAATTGGCGCGACTTCATCCAATATGCCCAAGTGACAGGTCAGGTCCGTTTGTTGACGCAGTTTTTCCAAAACAGGAAGCGCTGCATTACGGATATCAAACTGCTCCAATGAACGATTTCCCCATTCGTACAGCTTCAATCCTAAAAAGAAACGTCCCTTTTCCAGACGCAAAAGATGATGCTCAACCAGCGCATTTAGCAGAGAAGACGTGCTGCTTTTTGGTAATGCCAGATCCTGCTGAATCTGGCTGAATGTTGCTCCAGGGGAATTAAAAAGGTAATTACAGATTTTTACCGTCTTATCCAGAGCGGGAACAGAAGTCGTGATGTCTTGGTTCATGCGCTATTAATCTTTTTTATTCATAGACTCTGCACAGTATACCGCAATCACTTTTCTCAGGTATGCGGCTTTTTTGCACATATGCAAACTGCGCTCTGTTGCCTAATTCTTACATCCGCAAACCCGATCCGCCTCACAGTTGTTCATTTGTTCTGCAAAAAGCATTGACGAACGATTTGGATATCTGCTGTACTGACTTCAACATACAGAACATAAGTTCCATATACAGAACAACAAGGAGTGAGCATGTTGAACGTTTTTAAGGGCATCTTCCCGCCAGTACCGACCATCGTTGACGATAACGGTGAATTGGATCGCGCAGGAATGGCGGTAATGATTGATCATGTGATTAGCAATGGTGCCGACGGAATGCTAATTCTGGGCAGCGGCGGCGAATTTTCACATTTCTCGTCTGAACAAAGAAAACAGATTGCAGAATTTAGTCTGCAGCATGTTGCCGGCAGAGTCCCCGTACTTATCGGTATCGCCTGCGCCAGCACAGCAGAAACTATCCAGCTTGGAAAGCATGCCGAAAAAGCGGGCGCGCAAGGAGTACTGGTAGTCAATCCTTATTATGCAAAACTCAGCGAAGAAGCCCGCTTTACGCATTACAAAAGAATTGCTGAAGCGTCAAACATTCCAGTCTTCCTATATAACTTTCCAGAACTAACCGGCCAGGATATTGGTTTAAACGTCATCACACGCCTTGCCCGCGAAGTACCCAATATCGTCGGAATTAAAGACACTATTGATAATATTAGCCACACCAGGGAAATCATCAATCAGGTTCACTGTTTCCGCCCAGATTTTATCATTTTCAGCGGCTATGACGAATATTTACTTGATACATTAATGTTGGGGGGGCATGGTGGAATTCCGGCAACATTTAACTTTGCACCTAATATTACGCGCGGAATTTATCAGGCTGTTCAGCAGAACGATCTCGCCACGGCTAAAGCACTTCAACAACAACTATCAGAATTATCACCTTTATATGCATTAGAACAACCGTTCTTTGGCGTTATAAAGACAGCCATAAAATTAAGTGGTGTGGACATATCAACCGCAGTTGTCCCTCCGGCATTACCGTTGAATGAAGAAAAAATAGCGCAGGTTAAAAATATTTTATCCCGTATTTCGGTGTAAACCAGCATGAGAGCAATGATAATGAACATCAACCCTGTACTAAAATTGAATCCCAAAGATGATGTGGTTATCGCAAGACAGACGGTCCCCATGGGCACCTGGCTTGAAGAAGAACAAATTACGGTACTAAGTGAAATTCCAGCAGGGCATAAAATCGCCCTGCATGCGTGTAACGTAGGTGATGCGATCAAACGCTATGGGCAGATTATTGGCTTCGCTACTCAGCCAATTAAGCCTGGCGAACACGTCCACATGCATAATTTAGGTATGGGCGATTTTGAACGAGATTATGCCTGGGGTGAAGACTGCCATTCTCCCTCTTCGGTTCCTCAACAGGATACATTTTTGGGTATCCGCCGGGCCGATGGCCGCGCTGCTACACGCAACTACATCGGCATTTTAAGCTCCGTAAACTGTAGTGCTACGGTCGTCAGAGCGATTGAGGATCACTTTCGTCTGCATGGTCTTGCAGATTACCCAAATGTTGATGGCGTGGTGTCGTTGCCACAAAGTTTTGGCTGTGCCATCGGATCTAAAAGTGAATCAATGGATGTCATGAGACGTACGATGGCTGGTTATGCCACCCATGCAAACTTTGCCGGAGTAATCATCGTTGGGCTGGGATGCGAATCCAGCCAAATTAAAGATATGATGAACGCCCATGGGTTAGCTGATGGCCCAATGATGCACAGCTATACCATTCAGGATGTGGGCGGCACACGTCATGCCATTGAAAAAGGAATTACCCTGGTTAACCAAATGCTGCCTGTTGCTAACCGGGTAACACGTCAACCAATCCCTGTATCAGAAATCATTCTCGCGTTGGAATGTGGCGGTTCCGACAGTTATTCCGGGATCTCAGCCAATCCAGCGCTGGGTTATGCGGCAGATAAGTTGATCCAACAAGGTGGAACAGCGATATTATCTGAAACCTCCGAAATTTATGGCGCTGAACATCTTCTTACTCGCCGCGCCGTTTCCCGTGAAGTCGGGGAAAAACTTATCGCCCGTATTCACTGGTGGGAAGAATACTGTCGCCGCACTGGAAGTGAAATGAACAATAATCCCTCTGCGGGTAACAAAGTCGGAGGGCTGACGACAATTCTGGAAAAATCACTCGGTGGTATTGCTAAAGCAGGCACAACAAATCTGACAGAAGTGTATGAGTACGCGGAACCCGTTACCGCGAAAGGTTTTGTCTTTATGGATACACCAGGGTATGACCCTATTGCCGTCACGGGTCAAATCGCCGGTGGGGCAAATCTTCTCTGCTTCACAACAGGCCGCGGTTCGGCTTTTGGATCCAAACCAACCCCAAGTCTGAAGCTAGCTACCAATAACGCACTTTGGGAACGTCAGCAGGAGGATATGGATATAAATTGCGGAACTATTGTAGAGGGGGAAGAAACAATTGCAGAAGTCGGTGAACGTATTTACCAGATGATTCTTGAGATGGCATCCGGTAAAAAAACAAAGAGTGAGGAATTTGGCTATGGCAGTCAAGAATTCGTCCCATGGACTATTGGCTCCATAATGTAACACTTCACAATATAATAATACCTCGTACCGCCATACTCATATTATTATGAGTATGGCAAGGAGTCCTTATGTCTCTTGTTAATGCAAATACTGAAGAAGAAAAATTAAAGGCAACAACTGTAAGGTGGCGGATATTTATCATCATGCTTTTATTAGGCGCCATTAATTATATTGACCGCACATCTCTTTCCATTGCGATGCCATATATTACGGATGAATTTGGCATTACTGACACACGCGTTGTTGGGGTTATTCATAGTGCCTTTTTCTGGGCTTATGCTTTGATGCAAATTCCCAGTGGAGTTATTGCTGATAAATTTAAAGCAAGAAATATCATAGCGCTGGCCACTATCTTATGGGGAGCATTTCAGGCCGTCGCGGCGCTGTGCCACTCCATTTTTACTCTCTCACTTTCTCGACTGGGGTTAGGCGTTACTGAATCTCCAATTATGCCCGCTGGCGCAAAGTTAATGGGGACATGGTTAACACCAACAGAACGCGGGCGTGGTTCGATGCTACTTGATGGCGGCGCGCCGTTGGGTACGGCATTAGGGGCGGTGATCATCGCAGGACTTATTGCTTTTTTCGACTCCTGGCGTATGGCATTTGTGGTGGCAGGTGTGGGAACAATGGTGGTCGGCTTACTGGCCTGGTGGTACATCCGCACTTATCCATCAGAACATCCCAGCATTAATAAAGCAGAACTGGACCATATTACCGCTGCAAACGGTGCTGAAACCAGCAGCAAGAAATACCGTCTGGCCGACATCAAACCTTATCTAAAACAACGGAATGTGATTGCGCTCATCGGTGGTTGGGTTTGCTACAGCTTTGTGTTCTACGGCCTGATGACCTGGCTGCCACTCTACTTTCAGGCCACCTACGGTTTCGATATCAAATCGATGGGTGGAGCAATGGCGCTGATCTTCTTGCTGTGTTTTGTCGGCCAACTGACCGGCGGCTACATTATGGATAAATGGCGCAGCAAAGGAGCAAAAACAAGCCGTGTGATGCATACAATGTTGGCTATTTCCGCCACTACCGCTGGCGTTGGTATTTTCCTTTGCGCACAAAGTTCTACGCCGGCCGTTGCGATAACCCTGCTCACCATTGCCCTTTTCCCACTGCGGTGGGCCAGTGTTTACTGGTCAATACCAGGGCTGCTAGGCGCGCAATCTGTTGCGGGTACCATCTGTGGGACCATGAACTTCACCAGTAACTTATTCGCCGCTATCCTGCCAATTTTTATCGGTTTCCTGGTGCAATCCACCGGAAATTATTACGCCGCCATGATGTTCTTTGCACTGGCTGCTGTGGGTTATCTCATCTGCTCGCTGCTGATCAATTTTGATAAAAAAATGGTTATTGCCGACGAGTAATCCCCTGAATATGGCCCGCTTAGGGCCATCTTTTCGTATCAGGAATGATGTATGTTCAATTCAGAGAATTTTATTGCCGTGGATTGGGGCTCCAGCAACCTGCGCATTTGGGTCTATCAACAGAATCAATGTGTCTGGCAACACGCCGATCAGAATGGTGTACTCAAGCATCATCCTGACGCATTCAAAGATACCTGGCTAACACTGCTAAGTTTGTGTCCGCAGCCATTAAGCAAAGATACAACCGTCATAATGAGCGGCATGGTGGGCAGTAATATCGGTTGGGTAGATAGCCACTATTTGCGTTGCCCAACCCCATTAAGCGCATTATCGCAGCATCTGACAGCGGTTGAGGATGCCGGTCCTTTTCCCACTTTCATCGTACCGGGTCTGCAAATTGCCGGACCGAAAACCTACAACGTCATGCGTGGAGAGGAAACGCAACTTTTTGGCGCCCTGACTGATGAACGCTGGTACGTCTTCCCTGGAACACACAGCAAATGGGTTCAGGTGCAAGAGGGTATCGTCTGCGATTTTCAAACTATCATGACCGGCGAGTTTTTTCATTTGCTCTCCCACTATTCCATAGTGGGAAAAAATGCCGGGGAACAAAACACGAACATTCAGGCTTTTTTAGACGGGGCCGAACGTGGCTGGAATGAAACGTGTTTATCCCGCAGCGTATTTGACCTCAGAGCTCGAATACTCAGCCATTCCTTGCCACCCGACACGCTATACGAATCTCTCTCAGGATTACTGATTGGCCACGAAATAGCGCAAATGCTACAGCATTACGCCATTAACACCGGGGAAGAAGTCATTTTGGTAGGCAATGAAGAATTGCTCAACCGCTATCAAAGCTTGTTTCATCATTTCGGTTATCGCTGTCGTCTGTGCAATGGTGAAAAAGCATTTATTAATGGTATCAGGAGACTTTTACATGAATAACCGTAACCCTTTGGTCGCCATTCTGCGTGGGGTGAAGCCTGATGAGGTGCTGGCTCATATTGACGCGCTGATCACAGCTAGCTTCAGCACAATAGAAATACCGCTGAATTCTCCAGACTGGAAAAGCAGTATTGCTTTGGCCGTAGAGCATTATGGCCAGACGATAAAAATCGGTGCAGGGACGGTTACTAATGTCGCAGATATCAGCACTCTCTCTTCGCTTGGATGCGCATTTATCCTTACGCCCAACACCGATCCGGAATTAATTGATGCCGCCAAAGCGGCCCAAATGAAAACCTGCATCGGTTGCCACACAGCCAGCGAAGCATTTCTTGCACTCAGGCACGGCGCAGATGGACTGAAAATTTTCCCTGCGGGAGAACTGGGACCGAATTACATCCGGGCATTAAAAGCGGTTTTACCTCCTCAAGCTCCTTTATATGCCGTGGGCGGAATTCGCCCTGACAATCTGTCTCATTACCTGAATGCAGGTTGTTACAGTGCCGGATTAGGCAGCGATCTTTATCGCATTGGGCAATCTGTCCACCAAACTGCAACAAATGCGAAGTTATTTGTTGAGGCTTACAACACCTACTGTCAGCATAATGAGGCATAAAAAAGCCCGCCATTAAGGCGGGCAAAAGTTACCAATGCACACTTAACTTAAGCAATTTTCAATTGTTGAATCTTTTTCTCGCGGCGAATTTTACGTTCTTCAAACACGGCCACGATTGCCATCAGGCAGATACAGCCGATGGCGGCGGCATCCAGCGCGGCGAAGGTTCCCGCCCAGCCGGTGAGGCCGAAGACCGGCGTACCATCAGCAATCATCCCCAGGCCCAGCTTGGCGAAGCTGTCACCGATCAGATAGGCGAATGTCCCTTTAATCCCATCGGCCGCGCCGATCGCTTTTTTCGGTACGAAACCAACGGCTGCGACACCGATTAACAGCTGCGGACCAAACACCAGGAAGCCGAGGGCAAACAATGAAGCCAGGTAAACGTACTGGTTGCTGGCGTGCTGGTAAACACCGAGCGTGGCAATAATTAATGCCAGCGCCACGCAGGCCACCAGCGCCCGGCGACCGTTCGCCAGATCAGACAACCAGCCCCACAGCAACGTACCGACCAGCGCACCCACTTCAAACAGGGTAAAGCCCTGAATCGCCACTTCTTTGGAGAGCTTCAGTTCCTGGAACGCGTACACGGTAGACCACTGGTCGATACCAATACGCACCACGTACAGGAAGATGTTGGAGAAGCACAGCAGCCAGATCACTTTGTTTTTCAGCACGTACTCAACAAAGATCTGCCACTTGGTCATGTCATTTTCTTCGGTCTCTTTGTCTTCTTCGCTGATCTCTTCACCGAACAGCTCTTCAGCTTTCCCCAGACCATAAGATTCCGGGGAGTCGCTGCCATAGCGCAGGCCGATAAAGCCAACAATCAGGGCGATAATCGACGGGAAGATAAACATACCGATGACGTGGCCGTCGAACAGGTAGTTGGCACCAAACAACGCCACACCAGCCGCACCGGCACCACCGAGGTTGTGGGAAATGTTCCACATACCGAGGTAAGAACCACGTTTACGGCGAGGCGTCCATTTGGTGATGGTGGAATAACTACAGGAACCGCCAGTACTCTGGAAGAATCCGCTCAGCGCGTAGAAAGCAATCATCAGGAACAGGCTGGTTGAGCCTGCGCCCATGCTGGCGCTGAAGCCGAGCATACAGATGGCGGAGAGAATCAACATAAACGGCAGGAACTGCTTGGTGTTTTTGCCATCCGCGTAATAAGAAACCAGCGTTTTACCCACGCCGTAGGTGATGGAGAAGCCCAGGCCAATCATCCCCAGCTGCGTCATGCTCAGCCCGTAGGTGGAGATCATGTCGTTCTGCGCGATGTTGAAGTTTTTGCGGATCAGATACATGGTCAGGTAACCAATAAAGACCACCAGATAGGACTGCATGAACGGTTTGAACCACATTTTACGCCGCACATCGAGCGGCAGATCCAGGGTTGGCTTGCGCACCTGGTTTAAGAAGGCCAGCATAGGACTCTCCGAGCTAATTTTTATACCTGCGAATAGCAGGCATTGTAAAAATCAGCCCGGGATCACGCCTGAGACAGCGTCCAGGTGAAACCGGGAAAATTTCTTAGTTTTACCCCACTCGGGGCAAAAAGGTGAGGTACATCACGCTTCACCAGGCTCACGCGGCGCCTGGGCATTCAAAAACGGCAGCAGCAATAGCGCGGAGATCCCCGCGGCGATAGCGATAACCACAAAGAATCCGGTCCAGTGCCAGACCTCCATCACCTTCGCCAGCGGCCAGCCGGAGAGCGAAGCGCCCAGATAAGCGAACAGCCCGACAAACCCGGTCGCCGCCCCTGCCGCCTCTTTGTGCGAGCACTCTGCCGCCGCCATACCAATCAGCATTTGCGGGCCAAAGACGAAGAATCCGGTGGTGAAAAAGCACGCCGCCTGCATCACATAGCTGGCGAACGGCATCAGCCATAGCGAGCCGACGGAGAGCAAAATCCCGGCGGCAAAAATCAGGTTCATTGGCCCACGATTGCCGTTGAACAGCTTATCTGACCCCCAACCCGCCACCAGTGCCCCGATAAACCCGCCCAGTTCAAACATGGTCACCGCGGTGTTGGCGGTCACCAGATCGACCCCCAGCGTTTCTGACATGTACAGATTACCCCAGTCGTTGATCGCCGCACGTACCACGTACACCAGCACATAACACAACGACAGCAGCCAGATGTAGGGATTCAGCAACACATAGCGGGTGAGGATTTCTTTGCGGGTTAAGCCTGCGCCCTCCTGCTGCTGGGCAATTTCTAACTCATCGTGTCGCCAGTCGCCAACCGGGGGTAAGCCAATCGCCTGCGGCCTGTCGCGCAACCGCCAGCACAGGAAAAATCCCACTACAATCGCCAGTATTCCGGCAATCATCATTCCTGCACGCCAGCCATAATGCAGCGCCGTCGCCGCCATCACCATCGGGATCAGCGCCCCGCCGACGTTATGCGCGGTGTTCCATAGCGCCCACCAGCCACCGCGCTCAGTACGCGAATACCAGGCCGTTAGCAAACGAGCGCATACCGGCGATCCCCAGCCCTGGAAGAACGCATTCAGTGCCCACAGTAGCGCAAAGGCCCAAAGCGAGGTCGAGAAACCAAACAGGATGTTTACCACGCCGGTTGCAATCAAGCCAATGCCCATAAAATAGCGGGCGTTGGAACGATCGCTGACGATACCAGAGACAAACTTCGACAGGCCGTAGGTGATGTAAAACAGCGTTGCCAACAGGCCAATGTCGCTGCGGGTCAGTACGCCGCTGGTCAGGATATCCGGCACCGCAGCGTTGAAGCTTTTGCGCGTAAAATAAAACAGCGCGTAGCCAAGCCAGATGGTGGTCAGAATATGCCGCCGCCAGTAGCGATAACGGGCATCCACCTCACTTTTATTGGTAATGAGTGGCGCATTCGCCGGGGCTTTTAGAAACTGAAACATTGCCATTCCTTACACATAACGCTGAGGCAAAGAGACGCTGACCCGCGTACCGTGCGTACAGGATATCGAAAGCTTACCGCCGAGGGCCGTAATGCGCTCACGCATCCCGGTGAGGCCAAATCCCTGCTGATTCGAACCCGGCGGCAGGCCGCTGCCATCGTCCTCAATCACCAGCATCAACCGCTCATCCTGTAGCCAGCCCTGCAACGTCACCGCACTGGCATTGGCATGCTTAACAATATTGTTCAGTCCTTCCTGGCAGACGCGAAACAGCGTCACCCGCTGGCTTTCGCTGAGTTCTGATTCATCAATATGCCAGTCGAGATGGCTGACGATACCGCGACTTTCCAGCTCCATTTCCCGCATCAACGAACGAATAGCTTGCTCCAGCGTTAAATCATCTAACTGGCGCGGGCGTAAACGCCCCAACAGGCGACGTACCGAATCGTATACCCCGAGTGAAAGCTGCTCGATATGCGCCCCACTGCGCTTCACCCCTGCGTTTTCCGGCGCCAGCCGCTGAACGATACCCGCCTGGGTACGAATGGCGGTAATGGTCTGCCCGATATCATCGTGCAGCTCGCGCGCCACGTCGCGACGCACGCTTTCTTCGGTTTCCAACAAACGCTCGGCCAAACGATGATTACGCGCCAGCTCGTTTTGCAGCGACTGATTGAGTTCACGCAGGCGCTGAATACCCGCGCCGAGCAGCAGCCCGGTCAGGCTCTGCGCCAGCAAGGAGAGCAGCAAGTCGACAGGATGGTCGTGCCAGGTCTGGCTGGCAATCAGCGCGATGGCATTCATCAGCGTGGCGATCAGCGCCCCCTGCCAGCCATAGTGCCAGGCAAGTGCAATAATCGGCAGCGCCAGGCAAAACGGCGTAAAACGTGACAGCTCATTCGGCAGCCCCAACTGCAACCACAGGCTGACACTGAACAACAGCAGATACCAGACCAGATGTCGTCCGCGCCAGTTCACAGGTTGAGAAACCACCGCCGGTCCCAGCGGCAGCCAGGTGGTGCTGGTCAGATAGTGCCAGAATACCAGGCAGATCGGCGCCAGCGTCAGCCCACCGGTGAGTGTTAGCAGCAGCACGGTCCACGCCTCTTCACCTTGCCCAAGCCAAGGTAGCGATTGCAGCAGTGCCGCCGCGGTCAGCGCTGCCCCCTGTAATAACAATGTGCGCCAGTCACGTTGATGGCGGAAACGTGAGGTCAGTGCGACAGGAAGTAAGGCGAGAAAGCTACCGATCACCAAAAGTGGCAGATGGGACAGCGCCACTTCCTGCGCCAGCCAGAACAGAAGCAGCCATTCCGCACCCAACAGCACCGGCCAGTAGCCGCGCGGACATTGCAGCAGCAACCCCAGGCGCAGGCCGAATGGAAACAGCAGCACTGCCAGCTCCGGGCGTTCAACCAGATGCAGGCTGATGCTCCACAGGCAAAACCATGCGGCAGAGAAGATAAAAAAGCAGGCAACAATGGTGACTAACCGGGAAAAGAACGTGTTCATTGCCAGCCGTCAAACATCCGCCGAGCCAACTCAACATCGTTGCTTACGCCCAACTTTTCCATCAGGTTGGCGCGGTGCACGTGTACCGTTTTTGGTGACAAGCCCAGTTCAGCCGCAATCTCTTTGACTGCCATCCCTTGTGCCAGTTTTTCTGCCACCTGACGTTCGCGTTTTGTGAGCGGGTCCTGACGTCCGGCCGCCAGTTTGACGGCGATGTCCGGCGTTAAATAACAGCCGCCGGTTGCCACGGTACGCACCGCGGCAATCAGCTCATCAGGGCTACAGCGTTTTGAGAGGAAACCTCGCGCCCCTGCGTTCAACGCCTGTTCCACCAGCGCCGGGCTGTCGTGGACGGAGAGCATGATAATCGCCATGCCTTTTGGCAACTGGCTTAACAGTTCGAGGCCGGAAATGTCAGGCATGGAGATGTCGCAGATACAGACCTGCACGCCGCGCCCCGGCAATCCTGCCAGTGCCTCGCTACCTGAGCCAAACTCAGCCACAACCTGCAAATCGGGTTCCAGCCCCAACAGTTGGGCAAACCCGGAACGGACGATAAGGTGATCGTCGATAAGGGCAACGGTAATCATGGGTTATGTCCTGGTGCTGGAAAACGCCTGATGGCGCTGCGCTTATCAGGCCTACAAGAAGGTAGGCCTGATAAGCCATGAATGCCGCCATCCGGCAAAGGCGATTACCTTAACGATATACACCTCATCCTTCAAGCGGCCTCTACCTTGAGCGGGTTACTCGAAAAAGACGGTAATTTTGTTAAACATCGATGGATCAGACTGGTTGCGCGCCACTTTCACCACATCTTCCAGTTTGTCGATCTGGCTTATCATCTGCTCCAGACGCTGATCGTCATTCACCAATAGCCAGATACGGCTCTTATCACTGTCCTGAATCGGTAGACAGAGGATACCTTCCACGTTGAACGCACGGCGGGCAAACAGTCCACAAACGTGGGTCATTACACCCGGGTGATTGCGTACGGTGAGTTCCAGGATTACGTTGTCATGAGTCTGCTGTTGCATGGCTTATTCCCCCACCATTTCAGTGTTTGCCGCACCCGGCGGTACCATCGGGTACACTTTTTCTTCTGCATCAATACGTACGTGGATCAGCGCAGGTCCTGGACGATTGATTATCTCCTGCAGCGCCGCCTGTGGATCCGCTTCATGATTTAAATCGCAGGTTTCGAGACCAAAACCGGCGGCAATCTGCATAAAGTTAATCATCCCCGGATAGGTCGCAGCAAACACGCCTTGCTTATAGAACAGGCTCTGCTGCTGATACACCAGACCCAGTGCTTCGTTATTCATCAGGATGATTTTAATATCCAGCTGATTTTCGCTGGCAGTCGCCATCTCCTGAATATTCATCATCAGGCTGCCGTCGCCGGAGAAGCACAGCACTTTCTTGTCCGGGTTCGCCAGCGCCGCACCAATCGCTGCGGGCAGACCGAAGCCCATGGTCCCCAGACCACCAGAAGTCAGCCACTGACGTGGGCGATTCAGCGGGTAGGCCTGCGCCGCCCACATCTGATGCTGACCCACGTCGGTGGTGATGATGGCGCTGTCGTCCACGCAAGCCGCAACGGCGTTAATCAGCCCATAATGGCTGAGCGGATCGCTTTCCTGTGGAATCGTACAAGGGAATTCGCGTTGTAAATCGGCCACCATCTGATGCCACGCGTCCCGAGGTTGTGCTTCAATCTGCGGGATCAATTGCGCCAGAACCTCATTCACATCCGCCTGAATGGCCACGTGCGGCTGTTTGATTTTACCCAGCTCGGCACGATCGATATCCACGTGGATTATTTTTGCATTCGGGCAGAACTGCTCGGTTTTACCTATCGCCCGATCATCAAAACGCGCACCAAGAACAACTAATAAATCAGCCTCTTGCAGTATAAAGTTAGTGCTGCGTGCACCGTGCATACCCAGCATGCCTAACGACAGCGGATGCGCTTTTGGCAACATGCCCAGCGCCATCAACGTCATGGTGGTAGGCAGTTTCGCTTTTTCCGCCAGCTCACGTACGCGCTCAGGTGCGTTAATCACGCCGCCGCCGAGGTACAGCACCGGACGTTGTGCCGCATTAATCATGGCGGCAGCATCGCGAACGCTGTCCGCGCTAAAGGTTAGCGCAGGGGCTTTTTCTGCAGGCTCCGGCATCTCTTCAATTTCAAATATGGCTGTTTGAATGTCCTTAGGTATGTCTATCCACACCGGGCCTGGGCGTCCTGACTGCGCAATGCGGAAGGCATCGCTCATGACCTGCGGTAATTCATTGATATGGCGAACCAGATAATTGTGTTTGGTGATGGGGATAGAGATGCCGTAGGTGTCAACTTCCTGGAAGGCGTCGGTGCCGATCATCGAGGCCGGAACCTGCCCGGTGATACACACCAACGGAATAGAATCCAGACGTGCATCGGCGATAGCAGTAACCAGGTTAGTTGCCCCTGGCCCGCTACAGGCCATACACACCGCGGGTTTACCCTCGGTTCGTGCCATCCCTTGGGCGATGAACCCCGCCCCCTGCTCATGGCGCGCCAGGATATGACGGATTTGCGTGCTTTGGCTTAAGGCGTCGTAGACGGGGAGAATTGAGCCGCCAGGAATACCGGTGACCACTTTAATTCCCTGACGTTCCAGGAAATGAACGATGAATTCTGCGCCCGTAAAGCGCGTACGCTTGGATGTGATGCCCGAACTTGCCATGCTCCAGTCCTTTTATTCTGGGCCTTTGCTCCGGGCAGGTCTCTTATACGAAAAACCCCGCCCGGTTTGCGCCGGCGGGGTTTTGGAATCGTGTGTTGTTCCGGACCCTACGGCGCATTGCCGACGACCACCACCACACGCACGACGACCGCTGCGCGAGATGGCGCAGTTTTTAGTAGGGTCGCAGTCAGCATGGAAGGGTTCATTAGGGACCTTGTCTGTTTGTTGGTTAACAGGATTTATACAAACACAGGTTTTTCAGCGTGACAATGGAAAATTTTTCATCTGCGCAAAAATGCGTCAAAGATCACGTTTAGCTGTACGCAATGTAAAAACAAAAAACCCCGCCGGAGCGAGGTTTTTTCAGCGTTGTGCGGTTGGTAGCCGCCGAACATACTGTGTTATGTCAACGAAAAAAGTATACGCGTTCTACGAAGAACACGCAATTTCGGCACGAATTTTGATGTTTTTGAGTATGGAACATGAATAGCGTAACGTCCATAAAATACTGTTAATTTATACAGTATTTATCTATAATGTCTCGGTACGCAATGTGTTATGCGGGGGCCGCATCGTAAACCGGCGCATCAAAGTCCTGGCTGAAACGGGTGGTGCCGTCAGCGCCTTAACCCCCGTGTGAGCACACTGTGTTATGTCAACAAAGGTGCTGGCAACAGGCAGCGGCGAGGTACGTCAGCACCGTGCTCCTTGTACCAAAAGGAGAGCGTATGAGCCTCGTGGATATCGCTATTCTTATCCTCAAACTCATTGTTGCAGCACTGCAACTCCTTGATGCCGTTCTGAAATACGTTAAGTAATTCAGATTCAAGTCGCACCTAAGGGGGGCGGGAAACACTCCGCTCCCCTTTCACCTTCTCCCTGGTGCTTGTATCGCGTCAATATGTTACGTTTTTATGACATCCTCAGGGAAGAATTCCGCCATGACGCTTTCTGTTTTCTGCATTTTGCTGTTCGCCGCACTGCTGCATGCCAGCTGGAATGCCATCGTAAAAGCAGGAAACGACAAGCTGTACTCGGCGATCAGCGTCAGCGGAACCGCTGCGATTATGGCGCTGATTTGTTTACCCTTTGCGCCGCAACCCTCTGCCGCCAGCCTGCCGTTTTTAGCTGTCTCAACCGCATTACAGGTGGTCTATACCGTCCTGGTCGCTAAAACCTATCAGGTTTCGGATATGAGCCAAACCTATCCCATCATGCGCGGCACAGCGCCGCTGCTGGTCGCAATTATCAGCGTCTTGTTTCTCGACGATCGTCTGTCAATGCTGGCCTGGGTGGGGATTGCCACCATCTGCCTGGCGATCCTCGGCATGGCATTTAACGGACGCAACAGTTCGCAACGCGGGATCGTTCTGGCACTCATTAATGCCTGCTTTATCGCCGGCTATACGCTGGTTGATGGCACCGGTGTTCGGCTTTCAGAAACTGCACTGGGCTACACGCTGTGGACCTTCTTTCTGAACGGCTCCAGCTTGTTGAGCTGGGCGATGATTGCCCGACGCCGCGAAGCCTCCCGCTATCTGGCGCACCAATGGAAGAAAGGTATTCTTGGCGGGATTGGCACCATGGGCTCTTACGGCCTGGCGCTATGGGCCATGACCCAGGCTCCGTTGGCGGTGGTCGCTGCGCTGCGTGAAACGTCGATTCTGTTTGGCGCTCTGCTCGCGTGGCTGCTGCTGAAAGAAAAGGTTGCCGGAATACGTCTTGTCGCAGCCGCAGGTATTGCCGCCGGCGCAGTTTTACTCCGCTTATCATGATCGCGTTGTAAACCTGATGCAATCCGGCAACATTTGTTGCCGCTATTTGTTTACATTTCCTGCCGTTCATCGTTGAAACATTCCAGTCCACTATCTGGCCTTCTTTTTCTGTTGTGGTAGATTCCACGCGCATTTATGGGAAAGTGCAGCACCTTATTCTTATTTTTTATTCATTTGAAAAGTAATCAGCGAAATGAAAAGGCATAGAAGCGTCAATTTGTTGTTGATGTTGGTATTACTGGTGGCGGTGGGTCAGATGGCGCAAACCATTTATATCCCCGCGATTGCTGATATGGCGCGTGAACTGAACGTTCGCGAAGGCGCAGTGCAAAGCGTGATGGCTGCCTACCTGCTGACCTACGGCGTGTCACAACTTTTTTACGGCCCGCTTTCCGATCGCGTAGGTCGTCGTCCGGTGATCCTCGCCGGGATGTCTATTTTTATGCTGGCTACGCTGGTCGCCATTACCACCCATAGCCTGACGGTACTGATTATCGCCAGTGCCATCCAGGGGATGGGAACGGGCGTCGGCGGTGTGATGGCGCGAACTTTACCGCGCGATCTGTACGAAGGCACGCAACTGCGCCACGCCAATAGTCTGTTAAACATGGGGATCCTGGTCAGCCCGCTGCTGGCACCATTGATTGGCGGTGTACTGGATACAGTGTGGAACTGGCGCGCCTGTTATATTTTTCTGCTGATTCTGTGTGCGGGCGTGACGTTTAGCATGGCACGCTGGATGCCGGAAACACGGCCTGCGGGTGCACCGCGTCCACGGCTTATTGCCAGCTACAAAACCCTGTTTGGTAATAGCGCTTTCACCTGTTACGTGCTGATGTTGATCGGCGGTCTGGCGGGCGTTGCGGTCTTTGAAGCCTGCTCCGGAGTATTATTGGGCGCACGACTCGGTCTAAGCAGCATGGCGGTCAGCATCCTGTTTATTCTGCCTATTCCGGCGGCGTTTTTCGGTGCCTGGTTCGCCGGTCGCCCTAACAAGCGGTTTTCAACGCTAATGTGGCAGTCGGTGAGCTGCTGTCTGGTAGCGGGTTTAATGATGTGGATCCCGGGGCTGTTCGACGTGATGAACGTCTGGACACTGCTGGTTCCTGCCGCACTGTTTTTCTTCGGTGCCGGAATGTTGTTCCCACTGGCAACCAGCGGCGCAATGGAACCTTTCCCGTTCCTGGCAGGTACTGCCGGCGCGCTGGTTGGTGGATTACAAAACATTGGCTCTGGCGTGCTGGCGTGGCTCTCCGCGATGCTACCGCAGACCGGGCAAGCCAGCCTCGGGCTGCTGATGACCCTTATGGGGCTGCTGATTTTTGTGTGTTGGCTGCCGCTGGCGTCACGCGTGTCGCATCAGGGACAGGCGGTTTAAGCGCATGATGGCCCGGCTTATCGCCGGGCTTGTCACATTCAGGCGCAATCATCGTATTAATCAACGGCTCCAGTGCCGGACGCCAGGCGCCTTCCTCACCATCATAAAACTGCGTATCAGCATTGATTGCATAGGGGATTTTCGCCTTGCGCAGTTCACATGCCACAAACCGTGCAAATGCAGTTTGCGCGGCAGAAGGCGTGTTTTTGATGGTTTCTCCCGCTGACCACCCCCCCACCCAACTGACATGACCCGTTTTCTGTTGCCAGTGAATGGCCGTATTAATACGGGCGCGAATGGCGGCTTTTTCTGCCGCAGTTCCCGACGTCCAGGGATACTTACCGTTATTTTTTAGCGGCCCCCACGGGAAGATATGCCATTCAGCCAGAACGGTATTCTGACTTTGCGGCGGTAATCTCAGATTAAGCAAATCTTCCGGTGCCGCGCGCAGTCGCGGAGCAATGAAAATCATCCGCTGCGGCGAAATGGCGTGGATGGTGCGAATCGTTTTGTCGTACACCCGATTGAGCGAAGTCTGATTGTGATTAAGCTTATCGGCAGGCTCATAAATCAGGTCAAAACCCAGCAATGGCGAGCTTTGCCCAAAGTAATGCGCCACTGCGACCCACCAGTTAACCACCTCTTTTTCGTTGCCACTATTGGGGTCTTTTTTATATTCATCAGCTTGATAAGTAATAATCGGGATCACGCCGTATTGCTCGCAAGCCTCTACCAGCTTGCGCAAATGGATGAGTCTGGCTTCTGTTGGCTCGCCAGCCACACGAATACGCACATGAGAGATCCCCTTCGCCTTGAAATCCCGTACCACCAGCGGATCGAACTCGCGGATACCGCGATCGGTGCGAGCCCAGTCTACGTCCATTCCAACCCCAAGCTGCTGCGCATACAGCGCCGCCGTCAACACAGGGGGCGCTGCATACACGGTAGCACTGGCTAACAGTAAGAGGGAAACAATCGGCTTTAACACGGTCGTCCTTACGCAAATCATCAGGAGTGATATCACGTATTTAGCATGCTTTTTCACTTTCCGTGTAGAGAGAAAGCGTAAAAAATATTCGCGGCCCGCTTATTTAACCTGCTCCTGCAGCCAGCCAATAAATGCCTCGATTTTTGGCCACTGCCTGCCGGGTAACGTGGTGATGTAATAGTGTTGATGGCATTTCAGCGCCATATCACCGAAAGGCGCGACCAGTTCTCCGCTGTCTAGGCGCTTTTGTACCAGTCTCTTTCGGCCCATCGCTACGCCGATATGGTTCATCGCCGCAATGACCGCTAAATCAGAACGATCAAAACCGATACCCGATGATGTCGGCAGATTCGCCGCAAAATGCTGCGCCCAACTGTGCCATTCATCGGTTCCTGAGTCGTTACTCCATGCCTGCCTGTCGTGCAACAACGTGCAGTGCGACAGATTCACTAACGACCCCGTAAGATCATAACGACGGGCATAGTCCGGGCTGCATACCGGCAGAATCTCTTCATCCATCAGAAAATGGTGCGTAAGTTGCGCAGAGGGCGCATCGTCAAAATAGATAGCCAGATCAACCCCGGCACGTTGCAAATTGACGTTGTCATTCCCGGTCAGCATGGTCAGCGAAATCGACGGATAGCGACGGGTAAAGTCACCAAGCGCCGGAACCAGCCAGCACTGTGCGATGGAGGGGCGTGAGTACACAGTGAGCGTCCCGGACAGCTCCTGGTTTTTGATATCGAGGATTTCCTGATTCAGCGTATCCAGCGACGATTTCAACGCCCAGAACACCCGTTTACCTTCGTGAGTGAGCTCCACTTTGCGGTGTGAGCGAACAAACAGCTGAATGCCCAGCTCATCTTCCAGTTGATTAATACGATGGCTGACGGCGCTGGGGCTTAACGACAGCTCATCTGCCGCCAGTGCAAACGACTGATGCCGGGCCGCCACTTCAAAGGTATACAGCTTTGACAACTGCCAACCGTTGAGCAGCCGGTTTCTGACCTCGCGTAGGGGATCCAAACTCACCTCCTGTCCTCCTGATTCATTCGTCGGAGTGTAAAAAAGTTCGCTGTAAAAATCAGCATAAAGATGAATCAAGGTGAACCATATCGCATAAATGCAGCGTAATTAGACGTAAATCACTCATTTGATGCAATCTGGCTCATGTGAAAGGAGATTTATATCGTTTGTCAGACCGTGCCTTATTTTTGTCCAATAACCCTATATTAATCACAGGGCAAGGTGAGCTATGCACTCTCAAATCTGGGTTGTGAGCACGCTGCTGATAAGCATCGTGTTAATCGTTTTGACCATCGTGAAGTTCAAATTCCACCCGTTTCTGGCGCTGCTGTTAGCCAGTTTCTTCGTGGGTACGATGATGGGGATGGGGCCGCTGGATATGGTCAATGCCATTGAGAGCGGCATAGGCGGTACGCTGGGCTTTCTCGCCGCCGTTATCGGTCTTGGTACCATTCTCGGTAAAATGATGGAAGTGTCCGGCGCGGCCGAACGCATCGGCCTGACGCTACAGCGCTGCCGCTGGCTTTCGGCCGACGTCATTATGGTGCTGGTCGGGCTGATTTGCGGCATCACGCTATTTGTCGAAGTCGGCGTGGTGCTGTTGATCCCACTGGCTTTTTCTATTGCTAAAAAAACCAATACCTCACTGCTGAAACTGGCGATCCCGCTGTGTACGGCGCTGATGGCTGTACATTGCGTGGTGCCGCCACATCCGGCCGCCCTGTTCGTGGCGAACAAGCTGGGTGCGGATATTGGCAGCGTGATTGTTTATGGTTTACTGGTGGGTTTAATGGCTTCGCTTGTCGGCGGGCCACTGTACCTGAAATTCCTCGGCAACCGTCTGCCGTTTAAACCGGTACCAACTGAGTTTTCCGACCTGAAAGTGCGCGACGAAAGTACGCTGCCGTCGCTGGGCGCCACGCTGTTTACCGTACTGCTGCCGATTGGCCTGATGCTGGTCAAAACCGTCGCTGAGCTGAACATGGAGAAAGGCGGTACGCTGTATACGCTGCTGGAGTTTATCGGTAACCCGATCACCGCGATGTTTATTGCCGTTTTCGTGGCCTATTACATTCTCGGTCTGCGTCAGCACATTGGTATGGGGGCGTTGCTGACCCACACCGAAAACGGTTTTGGCTCCATAGCCAACATTCTGTTGATTATCGGCGCAGGCGGCGCATTCAACGCTATCCTGAAAAGCAGTGGGCTGGCGGATACTCTGGCGCTGATCCTCTCGAATATGCACATGCACCCGATTCTGCTGGCCTGGCTGGTCGCACTGATCCTGCATGCGGCGGTAGGCTCAGCCACCGTTGCGATGATGGGCGCAACGGCAATCGTTGCCCCGATGCTACCGCTGTACCCCAACGTTAGCCCGGAGATCATCGCCATTGCCATCGGTTCCGGCGCTATTGGCTGCACGATCGTCACCGATTCCCTGTTCTGGCTGGTGAAGCAGTATTGCGGTGCCACCCTGAATGAAACGTTCAAATACTATACGACTGCGACATTTATCGCGTCCGTTATTGCACTGGCTTGCACATTCCTGCTTTCCTTTATTATATAAGCGCGAAGAGACTGACTATGGAAAACATTCAAACACTTATCGCCCAGCATCCTTTAGTGGAAGATCTGGTGGCTCTGAAAGAGACAACCTGGTTTAACCCTGGCACCACCTCTCTTGCGGAAGGTTTACCCTATGTTGGCCTGACCGAGCACGATGTGCAGGATGCTCACGCGCGTCTGACGCGCTTCGCACCGTATCTGGCGCAGGCCTTCCCGGAAACTGCCGTCACTGGGGGCATTATCGAATCTGAGCTGGCCGCCATCCCTGCCATGCAAAAACGGCTGGAAAAAGAGTTCGGGCAGCACATTAACGGCGAATTGCTGCTGAAGAAAGATAGTCATTTGCCTATTTCAGGCTCGATTAAAGCGCGTGGCGGCATTTATGAAGTACTGACCCACGCGGAAAAACTGGCGCTGGAAGCCGGTCTGCTGACAACAGAAGACGATTACAGCATTCTGCTTTCGCCTGAATTTAAACAGTTTTTCAGCCAGTACAGCATTGCGGTCGGCTCCACCGGCAACCTTGGGATGTCTATCGGCATCATGAGCGCCCGCATCGGCTTTAACGTTACGGTCCATATGTCTGCCGACGCCCGCGCATGGAAAAAAGCCAAGCTGCGCAACCACGGCGTGACGGTGGTGGAGTACGAAGAAGATTACGGCGTGGCGGTTGAACAAGGTCGTAAGGCGGCACAGTCCGATCCAAACTGCTTCTTTATTGATGATGAAAATTCCCGCACGCTGTTCTTAGGCTATGCGGTCGCCGGCCAGCGTCTGAAAGCGCAGTTTACGCAGCAGGGGCGCGTGGTGGATGCCGATCATCCGCTGTTTGTTTACCTGCCTTGCGGCGTCGGCGGTGGCCCTGGCGGCGTGGCGTTTGGCCTGAAGCTGGCGTTTGGCGATAACGTTCATTGCTTCTTCGCTGAGCCGACTCATTCACCGTGCATGCTGCTGGGGATTTATACCGGGCTGCACGATACCATTTCCGTGCAGGACATCGGTATCGACAACCAGACGGCAGCGGACGGACTGGCAGTCGGTCGCGCCTCGGGCTTTGTTGGCCGGGCGATGGAGCGTCTGCTCGATGGACTGTACACCCTTGATGATCAGACTATGTACGATATGCTGGGCTGGCTGGCACAGGAGGAAGGTATTCGCCTTGAGCCGTCGGCGCTGGCTGGCATGGCTGGTCCACAGCACGTTTGTGCCTCCGTTGATTACCAGCAGAGGCATGGATTCAGCGAAGAACAGCTCAATAACGCCACTCATTTGGTGTGGGCGACCGGCGGCGGCATGGTGCCGGAAACCGAGATGGCGCAATACCTGGCGAAAGGGCGCTAACCCCCTCTGATCTCAACGCAGCATCGCCATCAGCTCCATCGGTGAGCGATGCTGTTTAATCAGATCGCGCATGACGCGCATATGGGGTGATGAGTGTTCAAAGAAGGCCTGATATCCCGCACACAGCACATTTTCCCCGTGAGTATCCCCATGCACCGGGCAATCACCACGGTAAAATTGCGATAGTGAACATGACCGACAACGCACGCTCTGCTGTGAGGTCGATTGCCGTTCAATTTGAACCGCCAGACCACACCATCGACGCAGCGTTTTATCAAAAAGCTGAATAGATACCCGATTAATATCTTCACGAACCCAGATATCAAATATCGTATTTAAAAACTGCCCCCACCCTTCTGGTGTGACAGATTCAGCCGTCAGGTTGCCTGCTTCATCGCGCTTAATCAGGGGGATAAACTGTACAAGACGAACATCGCCTTGTCGTAAATCACGGTACAGTTCAATAGGTTGTAAACTCTTCTGGTGATCAATCACCACCTTTAAAATACCCTCACTAACATCCATGTCCTCACATACTGTCATGCAAAATTCCCGATATATACGATAAGTTGGCGAACGTGTGTTACAGCAAACAGTATTGCAAGGGATAACACCGCGAGGGAGATCATAAATTTGTCACGCACCGCGCGAGATTCAGAAAAATCGCGATGCGTAACATCCATCAGGTTACGGCTACGGGTGTAGCGCCAGAGAATAATCGCCACAATTGCCAGTACCGCTATCGAAACCCAGAATAACGCGCCCGCCTGATGCCAGTTATGCTTAATCGCCAGCGCCATCAGTGCGCCATAGCCTAGCAACGTGCGAAACCAGGCCAGCGATGTCCGTTCCGGTTGTAGACCAGGATCGGACTCGCGACGGGCCTTACGACTACCCGGCATACAACACCAACGCCATAACAATCACCGCCACAAGCGTCAGCATGACGCTGATAATCAGCAGGCTATTGGTGTACGGCATGTCCTCTTTCAGACGCATCGCCTTTTCATTGCGCAACCAGCGCAGATAACCGTAGATCGCCAGACCGCCCGCAAACAGACACAGCAACAAGGCAAGTGCCTCACGAATGACCGGCGTAGCAAAGTCCGGGGCCAGTTGATCAAGACCAACGCCCGCCGCCAGAAAACCCAGCGCAGTGCGGATCCACGCCAGAAACGTACGCTCATTTGCCAGCGAGAAGCGGTAATCCGGCGCTTCCCCAAGGCGGGAAATCTTCATGACGGCTCCTTCAATATTGTAGTCTGGTCGTTATACCGGAACAGTGAAGGAGTATGAACCTGATTCGCAAACGAAAGGGAGCGTAATGTGATGAGACAATGGAAAAGAGAGGTGTGCTTTGTAATACCGGATGGCGACTGACGTCTTATCCGGCCTACAGTGAACGATGCTGATGTAGGCCTGATAAGCGCAGCGCATCAGGCATTCCTGGATATGCTGACTGGGTAGGTCAGTTTTAACCTAATCCCCAGAAAATCACCGCCAGCAGTTGTGGGGTAATAATGCGCAGAAACATGACCAGCGGATAAACGGTGGCGTAGGAGAGCGCTGCTGCGCCACTGGTGGCGTGCAGGTTGTTAGCGAATGCCAGCGCAGGAGGATCGGTCATCGACCCAGCCAGCATGCCGCACAGCGTCAGATAGTTCATCCTGGCAAAGATACGTGCCAGCAAACCGACAGTAATCAGCGGAATGGCGGTAATGAAAATACCGTAGCCCACCCAGCTCAGACCGTCGCCCTGCGTTAGCGTATTCACAAAATCGCCGCCGGATTTCAGACCAACCACCGCGAGAAAGAGCACAATACCCAGCTCACGCAACGCCAGGTTCGCGCTGGGAGGCATAAACCAGTACAGCTTACCGATGCTGCCAATACGCCCCAAAATCAGCGCCATAATCAGTGGTCCACCGGCCAACCCCAGTTTTAATGCCACCGGGAAACCGGGGATAAACAGCGGGATTGACCCCAGCAGAACACCTAGTCCGATACCGATAAATACCGGCAGCATCTGCACCTGCTGCAGTTTTTGCTGCGCGTTACCCACAACATTGGCAACGGCATCAATCGACGAAGGACGCCCTACCAGATTGAGGATGTCCCCGAATTGCAGGCTGGCGTCGCTGCTGGCGACCAGCTCAACGCCCGCGCGGTTCAGACGGGAAATCACCACGTCGTAACGTTCTTTAAAGTGCAGGTCACGGATCCGCTTGCCAAGCACCTGTTCGTTGGTCACAACGACACGTTCAACGCGCAAATCCGTGCCCCGCGTTGACAGTGAAGTGTCTACTTCCTGCCCAATCACCACCTTCGCATTATGCAGATCGCCAGGCTGTCCGACCAGGTGGAGCAGATCGCCCATCTGGATAATCGTCCCCGGCGACGGCACCATTAACGTTTCATCTCGCTTCAGGCGTGAACAGATGATTTTGTCGCTGTTCAGAATGGGGACATCCTGAATCGCCATATTATTGAGGTTCGGGTTTTCAACACGAATGTTCATCGTCTGAATCAGCGTATGACCGTTGGTCAGCGTTGATTCATGCTGCTGAGCTTCGGACTCAACGTTCACGCGGAAAATGAGGCGCATCAGCCACATCGTGAGCAAAATACCGCAAATACCGAAAGGATAAGCCATGGCATAGCTCATCCCCATCTGATCGACCACATCCCCCGGCGTACCCAGATCGCGCAGAATTTGCTGTCCGGCACCCAGTGCGGGCGTATTGGTGACCGCGCCGGAGAAGATCCCCAGCACCACGGGCAGCGGAATAGCGAAGATCTTATGCAGAAGCGCGGTGACCAGCCCCCCGATAATCACGATCAGCACTGCAAACAGGTTCAGACGCAGTCCCGAAACACGCAGTGAGGCAAAGAAACCCGGCCCTACCTGGATGCCGATGGTATAGACGAAGAGTATCAGGCCAAATTCCTGAATAAAATGCAGCATATCGCCGCTCAGGGTCATCCCTGCCTGATCGACAAAGTGTCCGACGATGATACCGCCGAACAGCACGCCTCCGATGCCAAAACCAACGCCCCGTACTTTAATGTTGCCGATCCATAACCCGACAACCGCCACCAATGCCAGAACGCTGACCGTCAATGCTATATCACTCATTCTTCTGTTCCCTGTGAATAACATCATTAAGTAAATGGATTCTCGCAGAGTACAAGCGCAATGTATGGGGGGTAAAGCACAAAAAAGCCCCGTCATTTCTGGCGGGGCAAGGGCCTGGAGCTATTTAGCTATTTAATGCGGGACGTTCGCTGATGGCGATACGTTGTGGAGCAATGGTTTCAGGCTCATTACGGGTTAAATCAATATGCAGCAAGCCATTGGTGAAGCTTGCGCCGGAGACTTCCATATTTTCAGCCAGCGTAAAGCTCAGACTGAATGATTGAGTGACCAGCCCCTGATGCAACCATTTGGTCTCTTTTTCCGGCTGCTGCGGCGTACCTTTTACGGTCAGACGCGTGCCTTCCAGTTGAATATCCAAATCTTCCTGACGGAAACCGGCTAACGCAAGGGTAATGCGGTAGTGGTTATCATCGCTCTTTTCGATGTTATAGGGTGGGAAGCTTTGGCTTTCACCGGCGTTTTGTAATGCATTGGCCAGTTTGTCAAAACCGATCCATTGACGCAGCAGTGGGGATAAATCGTAGTTACGCATAATATTCTCCTTCTAAGAAGCGAGTAAGTACCTTTCGGCTCCCTGACGGCAAGCCTGTGCTTAGCAGGGCCGCGCAAGCGGCCCGACAGATAAATTAGTTGATTTCGATGCGGCGCGGTTTGTTCGCTTCAGGAATCACGCGCTCAAGCTCGATATACAGCAGACCGTTTACCAGGTTTGCGCCGCGAACGTGGATGTTCTCCGCTAACTGGAACTTGCGTTCGAAGTTGCGTTCGGCAATGCCCTGGTACAGGTAAGTACGTTCTTTTTGTTCGTCCGCATGCGCGCCTTTCACCACCAGCAAATTATCCTGGGCGGTAATTTCCAGCTCGCTTTCAGCAAAGCCCGCAACGGCAATCGCAATGCGGTAGTGGTTTTCGTCTACCAGCTCAACGTTGTACGGAGGGTAGCCACCATTGCTTTGGCCCTGGTTGTTTTCCAACAGGTTAAACAGACGATCAAATCCAATAGCAGAACGGTATAGCGGGGATAAATCAAAGTTACGCATAATCAATAGCTCCTGAAATCAGCGAGAATGTTGGACCTTCCATCTTGGACAGGTCAGGTAGCCAGGACACCCATCAGGCATGCCCTTCATTTGTCTACACCCTAAAAATGGGTCTTAATACAAACTTTTCAAGCGTACTCCTCTGACTTTTTTTGCAGTTTGTTGTCTATTGCATACACTGGGGGGAGCAGTCGTTATCGTTAAATCGCGATTGCCGCCACAGTGCGACAAGATGGTGATGTTATTTTCGCAACGGATCGCTTTAACTCACCCTGCAAACACGATGATTAGCAGATGAAATAATGATGATAAAAAAAATGGTGTTAACACTGATGATGTGCAGCGGGATGGTTTTTATCAGCGGCTGCTCCAGCGTGATGTCACATACCGGAGGGAAAGAAGGTACCTATCCAGGCACCCGTGCCAGCGCCACAATGATTGGCGATAGCGATACGAACTGGGGAACAAAGTCGTTGGCTATTCTGGATATGCCTTTTACTGCGGTTCTGGATACGGTACTGCTCCCGTGGGATCTCTTTCGCAAAGATAACTCGGTTCGATCTCGCGTAGAAAAGAGCGAGGAGAGAACGCAAGCCACCAACGCCGTTATCCCCCCGGCTCAAATGCCTGCGCCTTAAGTTAACGTCCGGTTTCTGTCACCCATAGCTGGCGGAAACCGTCGACGTCTTCCATCCATGCAACCTGTCGGCCATCAGGAGAGAAGACAATCGCATCTGCTGAAGGTGGGTTGCCATGGCTGGTCGTTAAAAACTCAATCTCTCCCGTCTGCGCATCGCAGCAGGCAATTCGGTTTTCCAGCACAAATCCCAACCATCGACCCGACGGATGCCAGTTGAATGCCGACTGAATATCCGTGGCGCTCCGGGTTAATTGACGCAGCTTCCCCCCTTGCACGGTAATGAGCCATAACTGCACGATACCGTTGTCATCACGCATCAGAAACGCAATTTCGTCTGCCTGTGGATTGCTGCGTACCCAGTGGCGTGGTTGATTCACCAGCCCCGGGAAGGCGCGATCGTGAGTAAACGTCAGGCGGCGCTGAACGATGCCGGCTGGTGGCGCAGGCATTGTTGATTCCGTTCCCTCCAGAGGTGCCTCGCCAGGCTGTTTCCAGCCGCTTTCATGGCGTGGCAAATCAACGATAAACAGTTCCGGTACTTTTTCGCCACTGACAGACAACGTATCGCCGATAAAGGCCAGCGTATGATTTCCTACCCAACCCTCTTCATAAGCACGGTTAATCTCATCGCTGCCCGGTTTGGGTTTCGGCGTTGTCTGACTGACCAGCACACACCAGTGGCTACCGCTGTACTCACGCGGGTGATCTGCTGACACAGTCACTGGGCCATAGGGAACAGCCACACCAACGTTACGTAAATCCAGTGCCGGAGAACGCTCATGCAGCACATGGTCGTTGTAGGTGAAGCTAACAAACTCACCGTTCGGACTAAAGACATGCACATGACTACCGCCACGCAGCGCGCCTGGGGTATACGGAGCGGTAATATCCATCGCATCCAGATTCGCCACTGCGGTCTGGTCCGCAATCACACCACGGCGATGATGGAAGTCGTAATGCCATGATTCATCTGGATTTTCAGGGCCGTGAATAAACACATATTTTTCAGACTTTGGATGAACGGTCACCACGCCGACGTGTGCCTCCTGCGTCGCGCGATAAATCACCGCCACCTCGCCGGTGTGAATATTGACGCGTTCAATCGTCTCACCGGTAAACGATGCACCGGAAGGACGCACATCAAAAACCAGCCACTGGCTGTCCGGTGTCCAGGTATTGATATTGGTAAGCTGATGATTACGCGGCGTAAAGGTGATTTGCTTCATGGAATGCCCTGATACAAGACGATTTCAGCAATCATACTTCACAAGCACTTCACTTTCAGGCTTTAGCGTATCGCCATCTTCATTTTTGCGGACAGAAAGATGGAACATTTTGACGTGGCGATTATCGGATTAGGTCCGGCAGGCTCAGCGCTGGCGCGGCAGTTGAGCGGAAAAATGCGCGTGATTGCGTTGGATAAAAAACGCCAGTGCGGCAACGAAGGTTTCACTAAACCCTGCGGCGGTCTGCTGGCCCCAGACGCCCAGCGTTCGTTTATCCGCGATGGTATAACCTTACCCGTTGATGTCATCGCCAACCCGCAGATTTTTAGTGTTAAAACGGTTGATGTTGCCGCTTCTTTGACGCGTAACTACCAGCGCAGCTACATTAATATCAACCGCCATGCTTTTGATTTATGGCTTAAATCTCTCATCCCTGATGATGTGCAGGTGTACCACGACAGCCTGTGTCGGAAAATCTGGCGCGAGGGCGATAAATGGCATGTTATTTTCCGCGCCGACGGTTGGGAGCAGCAGATCACCGCGCGTTATCTGGTCGGGGCCGACGGTGCGAATTCACTGGTGCGCCGTCATCTCTACCCCCAGCATCAAATTCGTAAATATGTCGCTATTCAACAATGGTTTGCAGAAAAGCATCCTGTGCCGTTCTATTCCTGTATTTTTGATAACGACGCAACTGACTGTTATTCATGGAGTATCAGCAAAGATGGCTATTTTATCTTTGGTGGTGCCTATCCCATGAAGGACGGACAGGCACGCTTTGACGCGCTGAAGGAGAAGCTGAAAGCGTTCCATTTCCAGTTCGGTAAACCGGTGAAAAGTGAAAAATGTACGGTGCTGTTCCCCTCACGCTGGAAAGACTTTGTCTGCGGAGAGGACAACGCATTTTTGATTGGTGAAGCGGCCGGTTTTATTAGCGCCAGCTCGCTGGAAGGGATTAGCTATGCGCTGGACAGCGCGGAGATCCTCAAATCAGTACTGCTACGGGATGCGCCAGATATGAATCTCGCTTACCGCAAAGCTACCCGTAAAATACGTCTCAAACTGTATGGCAAAATCCTTAAAAGCCGGGCGCTCACATCAGCATTTTCGCGTAAATGGATAATGCGCAGCGGCGTGGCACATATTCCACAGGTTGAAGAAACCATTATTGACGATAAAAACACCGGGCAAATGCAGCAAAGCATTTGCCCATAACATCTTATTGCAGCGCAAACTTCTCAATGGCGTACGCGACGCCATCTTCAAGGTTGGATTTGGTCACGAAGTTGGTGATTTCTTTGACTGACCCAATCGCGTTGTCCATAGCCACGCCCACGCCCGCGTATTCAATCATCGCGATGTCGTTTTCCTGATCGCCAATCGCCATCACCTCTTCGGCTTTAATTCCTAACGCATCGGCCAGCGATTTTACGCCAGTGCCTTTATTGACGCGTTTATCGAGAATTTCGAGGAAGTACGGCGCACTTTTCAGCACGGTGTACTTCTCTTTGACTTCTGCTGGGATGCGCGAGATGGCTTTATCGAGGATCTCCGGCTCGTCAATCATCATCACTTTCAGGAACTGGGTTTCTGGATCCATTTTCTCGGCTTCACAGAACACCAGCGGAATGGTCGCGACAAACGATTCATGCACCGTGTAGTAGCTGATATCACGATTGGCGGTGTACAGCGTATTGCGATCGAGGGCGTGGAAATGCGATCCAACTTCCCGGGAGAGCTGCTCCAGATAGCGATAATCGTCATAGCTTAACGCGGTTTGCGCCACGGTACTGCCATCCCCGGCTTTCTGCACCAGCGCCCCGTTATAGGTAATACAGTAGTCACCGGGCTGTTCCATGTGCAGTTCTTTCAAATAGCTGTGGACGCCGGCATAGGGGCGCCCCGTGGTCAGCACCACATTTACGCCACGCGCGCGTGCCGCGGCAATCGCCGTTTTGACCGCAGGTGAAATGGTGTGATCGGGCAGCAGAAGTGTGCCATCCATGTCGATAGCAATAAGTTTGATAGCCATGAGTTCCCCGGAATAAATGAGTCCATCCTCATGCTAACGCGATTCCGCTCAAAAAACAGCTACGAAAAGGGGGATGGGAAGGGGAATCGGGATCCCCCTTTTGACAATCGATGGTAGGCCGGATAAGGCCTGAGCCGCCATCCGGCAAACGCAGACGAACTGCCTGATGGCGCTGCGCTTATCAGGCCTACAGGAGCAGGCCTGAGGTACATGTTAGATATCGATGTTCGCCGCTTTCAGGGCGTTCTCTTCGATAAACGCGCGACGTGGTTCAACGGCATCGCCCATCAGCGTGGTGAACAACTGGTCGGCGGCAATCGCATCCTTCACGGTAACGCGCAGCATGCGACGGCTTTCCGGATCCATAGTAGTTTCCCACAGCTGTTCCGGGTTCATCTCGCCCAGACCTTTATAACGCTGAATCGCAAGGCCACGACGGGACTCTTTCACCAGCCAGTCCAGCGCCTGCTCGAAGCTGGCAACCGGCTGACGACGCTCGCCACGTTCGATAAACGCATCGTCTTCGATCAAGCCACGTAGTTTCTCACCCAACGTGCAGATACGACGGTATTCGCCGCCGGTCACAAACTCGTGGTCCAGCGGATAGTCGGTATCAACGCCGTGGGTACGCACGCGGATCACCGGTTCGAACAGGTTCAGTTCAGCGTCTTTACGCACAAAACTGTTCCAGGTGCTGCCATGCATTTCTTTTTCATTCAGCACGTTGACCAGCTGAGAAACCCAGGCAGTGACTTTCGCTTCATCAACGAGATCGGCTTCAGCCAGCGTCGGCTGATAAACAAGTTCTTTCAACAACGCTTTCGGGAAACGACGTTCCATACGGCCAATCATTTTCTGCGTCGCGTTGTATTCAGAAACCAGTTTTTCCAGCGCCTCACCCGCCAGCGCCGGGGCGTGGGCATTGGTGTGCAGCGTGGCACCATCAAGGGCGATAGAGATCTGGTACTGATCCATCGCTTCATCGTCTTTGATGTACTGTTCCTGCTTGCCTTTCTTCACTTTGTACAGCGGTGGTTGCGCAATATACACGTGACCGCGTTCCACGATTTCCGGCATCTGACGATAGAAGAAGGTCAACAGCAACGTACGGATGTGCGAGCCATCGACGTCCGCATCGGTCATGATGATGATGCTGTGATAGCGCAGTTTGTCCGGGTTGTACTCGTCACGACCGATGCCACAGCCCAGCGCGGTGATCAGCGTCGCCACTTCCTGAGAAGAGAGCATCTTGTCGAAGCGCGCCTTCTCAACGTTAAGAATTTTACCCTTCAGCGGCAGAATCGCCTGGTTCTTACGGTTACGTCCCTGCTTCGCAGAGCCGCCCGCTGAGTCCCCTTCCACCAGGTACAGTTCAGAGTGAGCCGGGTCGCGTTCCTGACAGTCCGCCAGTTTGCCCGGCAGACCCGCTAAGTCCAGCGCACCTTTACGGCGGGTCATTTCACGCGCGCGACGTGCCGCTTCGCGGGCACGTGCCGCATCAATAATTTTACCGACGACGATTTTCGCGTCAGACGGGTTTTCCAGCAGGTATTCACTCAACAGTTCGTTCATCTGCTGTTCTACCGCCGATTTCACCTCAGAAGAGACCAGCTTGTCTTTGGTCTGGGAGGAGAATTTCGGATCCGGTACCTTCACGGATACAACGGCAATCAGGCCTTCACGGGCATCGTCACCGGTGGCGCTGACTTTGGCTTTTTTGCTGTAGCCTTCTTTGTCCATATAGGCGTTCAGGGTACGGGTCATCGCCGCACGGAAGCCTGCAAGGTGAGTACCGCCGTCACGCTGCGGAATGTTGTTGGTGAAGCAGTAGATGTTTTCCTGGAAACCATCGTTCCACTGCAGCGCAACTTCCACGCCGATACCGTCTTTTTCGGTGGAGAAGTAGAAGATATTCGGGTGGATCGGCGTTTTGTTTTTGTTGAGGTATTCAACAAACGCCTTGATGCCGCCTTCGTAGTGGAAATGGTCTTCTTTGCCGTCGCGCTTATCGCGCAGACGGATAGACACGCCGGAGTTCAGGAATGACAGCTCGCGTAGACGCTTCGCCAGAATGTCGTATTCGAACTCAACGACGTTGGTAAAGGTTTCGTGGCTTGGCCAGAAACGTACCTGAGTCCCCGTCATTTCTGTTTCGCCAGTTACCGCCAGCGGCGCCTGCGGCACACCGTGCACGTAAGTTTGCTGATGCACTTTGCCTTCACGACGAATCACCAGCTCCAGTTTCTGCGACAGGGCGTTAACGACGGAAACACCTACGCCGTGCAGACCACCGGAAACTTTATAGGAGTTATCATCAAATTTACCGCCTGCGTGCAGAACGGTCATGATAACCTCCGCCGCCGAAACGCCCTCTTCCGGGTGAATACCGGTTGGGATACCACGGCCATCATCGGTAACGGACACGGAGTTATCAGCGTGAATCGTTACCACGATATCTTTACAGTGACCCGCGAGCGCTTCGTCGATAGCGTTATCTACCACCTCGAATACCATGTGGTGCAGACCGGTGCCGTCATCCGTGTCGCCGATATACATACCCGGGCGCTTACGCACCGCATCCAGTCCTTTCAGGACTTTGATACTGGAGGAGTCATAAGAATTCGACATCAACGTTTCTCGCTCATTTTATCTTGGGTTAATCCGTTATTTTACCCTTTTCCACGGTAAACATCTTCGAATTTTCATCGGACATGTCCATAACGTGTTCAGCGCTGATTGCGCTGACAAAGACCTGAGATTGCGTGGCTTTTAAGCGGCTGGCCAGCAGCCCACGACGCGCATCATCCAGTTCAGAGGCAAAATCATCTATCAGGTACAGGCAGCGCCGTCCGCTTTCGCGGGTCAGGAACTCCCCTTGCGCCAGACGTAAGGCGCACATCAGCAGCTTTAGCTGCCCACGCGACAACGTGTCTTCCACCGGCGCACCGTCGGCGCGAATGCGGAAATCCGCCTTATGCGGGCCGTGCGCGGTGTAGGTCAACATGCGATCGCGTTCAAAACTGCGTTCCAGCACTTCGGCGTAATCTGTCTCTTTCTCCCAGCCGCGCTGGAAAGAGAACGAGAGAGAAAACTCGGGAAGAAACTGCTGGCAGGTATCCGCCATATCCTGCGCGATACCGGCGCTGTACTCCGCGCGCCAGGTGCTGATTTGTTCCGCCAACGGGATCAGTTCTTTATCCCACGGGCGTAGTTGCTCATAACGACTTACCTGGCGCAGTGCCGCATTGCGCTGCTTGAGCAGGCGCTTCAGGTTGCTCCAGGCGGTGAAAAATCCGGCTTCATTGTGAAAGCATCCCCAGTCAAGAAATGCTCTTCTGTATTTGGGGCCGCCATTGAGTAAAGTAAACCCTTCAGGCGTTATCAGCTGCATCGGCATCAGGTGCGCCAGTTCCGCAACCTTGTGCCCGTCGGTGCCGTCAATGCGCACTTTGCTGTCGCCCAGTTTGTCTTTCGTCAGACCAATCGACGTCTCACGCTCATCACCCTGCAAACGACCGTGTAAAACAAACGATTCCTGTTCGTGGCGAATCACACGGCCAATCTGCAAACTGCGAAACGCCCGACCATGGCCGAGCGTATAGATGGCTTCCAGCACGCTGGTTTTGCCGCTGCCGTTAGCGCCTACCAGAAAGTTAAAGCCGGGAGATAAAGCGAGATCCGCGTTTTCGATATTGCGAAAATCGCGGATCAACAGGCGGGTCAGCGACATTACAGTCTCATTGGCATAACAACGTAAGCCGCGCTCTGGCTGGCCGCATCTTCAATTTGTACGCTGGAGACGGAATCGGTCAGCAGAATACGTACGTTTTCGCACTTCAGCGCGTTCAGGACGTCCAGCACGTAGCTAACGTTAAAGCCGATTTCCAGTTCAGTACCCGGATAGGAGACATCCAGAATTTCTTCGGCTTCTTCCTGCTCCGGGTTGTTAGCGGTGATTTTGAGCTGGTTTTCGCTGACATACAGACGCACGCCGCGGAATTTCTCGTTAGAGAGGATCGCCGCACGAGCAAACGCCTGCTTGAGGATATCGCAACCGGCTTCCAGATGTTTGTCCGGATTCTTCGGCAATACGCGGCGATAATCCGGGAAACGACCGTCAACCAGCTTGGAGGTAAAGATGAAATCACCCACGTGCGCACGAATGTTGTTGCTGCCAATCTGCACGCGCAGCGGGTTGTCGCCGCCGTCGAGCATACGCATCAGTTCAATCACGCCTTTACGCGGTACGATCACCGAATGGCTGGGCAACGGCTGACCGACAGGCATTGAACAGACCGCCAGGCGGTGACCGTCGGTCGCCACGGTACGCAGCTCTTCCCCTTCGGTTTCAAACAGCATGCCGTTTAAGTAGTAACGTACGTCCTGATGCGCCATCGAAAACTGCGTGGCTTCAATCAGACGCTTCATCGTCGCCTGCGGCAGGGTGAATTCGACTTCGCTCTGCCAGTCGTCCAGATTAGGGAAGTCGGCGGCAGGCAGCGTGGACAGCGAGAAACGGCTGCGGCCAGAACGCACCAGCATACGATCGCCTTCCAGTTGAACGGCAATTTCCGCGCCTTCAGGCAACCCGCGGCAAATATCGAAGAATTTACGCGCCGGAACGGTGGTTGCACCAGGTTCATGAGGCTGGATCAGCGCCACGCGCGCCACCATCTCCATTTCGAGATCGGTACCGGTCAGAGAAAGCGCACCGTCAGCAACCTGCAGCAGCAAGTTTCCGAGGATCGGCAGTGTAGGACGTCCACCCAGCGGGCCGCTGACCTGCTGAAGCGGTTTTAATAAATGTTCACGTTCAACGGTAAATTTCATAGCGTCACGAAGATAATGTTCTGATTAAATTGGAGAAATCTTCTTTAATATCATGGCTTTCTTCACGCAACTGCTCAATCTTACGGCAGGCATGAAGCACGGTAGTATGGTCACGCCCACCAAACGCGTCGCCAATTTCCGGCAGACTGTGGTTAGTGAGCTCTTTTGCCAGCGCCATCGCCATCTGACGCGGACGAGCTACCGAACGAGATCGACGCTTAGAAAGCAGATCCGCAATTTTGATTTTGTAATACTCTGCCACCGTCTTTTGAATATTGTCGATGGTGACCAGCTTTTCCTGCAAAGCCAGCAGATCGCGCAGCGCTTCACGCACGAAATCGATAGTAATCGCCCGGCCAGTAAAGTTAGCGTTGGCGATCACGCGGTTCAGTGCGCCTTCCAGTTCACGCACGTTAGAGCGTAGACGCTTGGCGATAAAGAACGCCACTTCACCCGGCAGACGAATGTCATTTTCGTCAGCCTTTTTCATCAGGATCGCGACGCGTGTTTCCAGCTCAGGCGGTTCGATCGCGACAGTCAGTCCCCAGCCGAAGCGGGATTTCAGACGATCTTCAACGCCGTTGATCTCCTTCGGATAGCGATCCGAGGTCAGGATGATCTGCTGATTACCCTCCAGCAAGGCGTTGAAGGTGTGGAAAAACTCTTCCTGCGATCGTTCTTTATTCGCGAAGAATTGGATATCGTCAATCAGCAGCGCGTCAACGGAACGGTAGTAGCGTTTAAACTCTTCGATCGCATTGTTTTGCAGGGCTTTAACCATGTCCTGCACAAAACGCTCGGAGTGCATATACACCACTTTGGCATTCGGCTTTCGCGCCATAATGCCGTTACCGACAGCGTGCAGCAGGTGGGTTTTACCCAGGCCTGTACCGCCATAAAGGAATAACGGATTGTAGGCGCCGCCAGGATTGTCCGCCACCTGACGTGCCGCCGCGCGCGCCAGTTGGTTAGATTTACCTTCAACGAAGTTATCAAACGTATGTTTGACGTTGACGTTAGAGCGATAGGTAGGTTCTGCCGGAGCCGGTACGTTATCCCAGCCGGGGCGCGCCGCCGGAGCGACGCGTTGCGGTTGAACTTGTTGAGCCACATGCGCAGGCGTAACGATGTTATTCACCGGCGTCTTCAGCGTTTGCGTGACAGGTTTAGTGCCGACTTCAAAACGCAGCTGTGGGGCATCCGCTCCGCAGAAATTATTCAGCAATCCATTAATATTATTGAGGTATTTATCCCTTACCCAATCGAGCACGAAACGGTTTGGCGCATACAAAGCCAGCGTGTTATCGCTCAGTTCCGCCTGCAACGGGCGTATCCACATACTGAATTCTGTGGCTGGTAACTCATCCTGCAATCGGGCAAGACACTGCTGCCAAAGCGAAAGTGACACGGCGGACTCCACTCGAACAAAAGTCGATAAATGACAAAGGCTGAAACATTCATGATTGTTGACGCACATCGACAAGACCCTATGCAAAGGGTGACGTGCGAATTGCTATCTGCAATTTTTACCCGATCAGGATCCATTGAAACGATCGGGACCGCGGATCATAGCGTAAACTGAGAAAGAGATCTTCTGTTTCTCACAGATTCTTCCCGATTTATCCACAGGATGATCCAGAATCGGCTAAGTGTAAACGATCCTGGAGAAGTGCTGCAGGTTTTCGCGCGCATATTGAAAAAATTAATGAGTAAAGATGCTTTACTGCTTAAACGATCTAATAAAGATCCCGAGCGATCCTTGCGCTTTATCCACCAGCCCGTATAATTCTTACCCCCAGCGAGTAACGGTCGCCTTATGGCGTCAACGCTGCCTGTTTTTTACGCGAAACCGTGCGGAAAAAAGCGGGAAATAAGGAAAGAGAATTGACTCCGGAGTGTACAATTATTACAATCCGGCCTCTTTAATCACCCACACTGTGGCGTAAGTCGTTCGAAACTCGTTCGGGTATACGCAAAAGTCAGTGAATTTATTCAAGTTTAGGTAGAAATCGCCATGAAACGCACTTTTCAACCGTCTGTACTGAAGCGCAACCGTTCTCACGGCTTCCGTGCTCGTATGGCTAATAAAAATGGTCGTCAGGTTCTGGCACGTCGTCGTGCTAAAGGCCGTTCTCGTCTGACCGTTTCTAAGTAATAAAAGCTAGCCCCTGAGTGGTTAAGCTCGCATTTCCCAGGGAGTTACGTTTGTTAACTCCCACTCATTTCACATTCGTCTTCCAGCAGCCACAACGGGCTGGCACGCCGCAAATCACCATCCTCGGCCGCCTGAATTCGCTGGGGCATCCCCGTATCGGTCTTACCGTCGCCAAGAAAAATGTTAAACGTGCGCATGAACGCAATCGGATTAAACGTCTGACACGTGAAAGCTTCCGTTTACGTCAGCACGAGCTTCCAGCAATGGATTTCGTGGTGGTGGCGAAAAAAGGGGTTGCTGACCTCGATAACCGTGCTCTCTCGGAAGCGTTGGAAAAATTATGGCGTCGCCATTGTCGCCTGGCTCGCGGGTCCTGATAGCCCTCATTCGGGTCTATCAACGCCTGATCAGTCCGCTGCTTGGGCCGCATTGCCGTTTCACTCCAACCTGTTCGAGCTACGGAATTGAGGCATTGCGCAGGTTTGGAGTGATAAAAGGCAGTTGGTTGACGGTGAAACGCGTATTAAAATGCCACCCTTTACACCCTGGTGGTGACGATCCCGTCCCGCCCGGACCATTTGATACCAGAGAACACTAACGATGGATTCGCAACGCAATCTTTTAGTCATCGCTTTGCTGTTCGTGTCTTTCATGATCTGGCAAGCCTGGGAGCAGGATAAAAACCCGCAACCTCAGGCCCAACAGACCACGCAGACAACGACCACCGCAGCGGGTAGCGCCGCAGACCAGGGCGTACCGGCCAGTGGCCAGGGGAAACTGATTACGGTTAAAACTGACGTGCTTGATCTGACCATCAACACCCGTGGTGGTGATGTGGAACAGGCTTCACTGCCAGCTTACCCGAAAGAACTCGGTTCTACCGAACCGTTCCAGTTACTGGAAACCACGCCACAGTTCATCTATCAGGCACAGAGTGGCCTGACCGGTCGTGACGGCCCGGATAACCCGGCTAACGGCCCGCGTCCGCTGTACAACGTCGACCAAGACGCTTTTGTACTGGCTGACGGTCAGAATGAACTGCAGATCCCGATGACCTATACTGACGCCGCTGGCAACACGTTTACCAAAACGTTTATCCTTAAGCGTGGTGAGTATGCGGTAAGCGTTAACTACAGCGTGCAGAACGCCGGCGAGAAACCGCTGGAAGTCTCCACCTTTGGTCAGCTGAAGCAATCCATCAATCTGCCATCTCATCGCGATACCGGAAGCAGCAATTTTGCGCTGCACACCTTCCGTGGCGCGGCGTACTCCACGCCTGATGAGAAGTATGAGAAATACAAATTCGACACCATTGCTGAAAACGAAAACCTGAACGTCAACGCTAAAGACGGCTGGGTTGCAATGCTGCAACAGTATTTCGCTACGGCATGGGTTCCGCGTAACGACGGCACCAATAACTTCTATACCGCAAATCTGGGTAACGGCATTGCCGCTATCGGCTATAAATCACAGCCGGTATTGGTACAGCCTGGCCAGACTGGCGCGATGACCAGCACCCTGTGGGTCGGCCCAGAAATTCAGGATAAAATGGCGGCCGTTGCACCGCACCTGGATCTGACCGTGGATTACGGCTGGTTGTGGTTCATCTCTCAGCCGCTGTTCAAACTGCTGAAATGGATCCATAGCTTCCTGGGTAACTGGGGCTTCTCCATCATCGTTATCACCTTTATCGTTCGTGGCATCATGTACCCGCTGACCAAAGCGCAGTACACCTCCATGGCGAAGATGCGTATGCTGCAGCCGAAGATTCAGGCAATGCGTGAGCGTCTGGGCGATGACAAACAGCGTCAGAGCCAGGAAATGATGGCCCTGTACAAAGCTGAGAAGGTTAACCCGCTGGGCGGCTGCTTCCCGCTGATCATCCAGATGCCAATCTTCCTGGCGTTGTACTACATGCTGATGGGCTCCATTGAACTGCGTCATGCGCCGTTCGCGCTGTGGATCCATGACCTGTCTGCACAGGACCCGTACTACATCCTGCCGATCCTGATGGGCGTGACGATGTTCTTCATTCAGAAGATGTCTCCGACCACCGTGACCGACCCGATGCAGCAGAAGATCATGACCTTCATGCCGGTCATCTTCACCGTGTTCTTCCTGTGGTTCCCGTCAGGTCTGGTGCTGTACTATATCGTCAGCAACCTGGTAACCATTATTCAGCAGCAGCTGATTTACCGTGGTCTGGAGAAACGTGGCCTGCATAGCCGCGAGAAGAAAAACTCCTGATTCGGTGTAGGCCGGATTAGGCGAAGCCGCCATCCGGCACACGGAACATAACGTAAAGGGCGGTCATTAGACCGCCTTTTTTATTGCATTAAGAAGAGACAAACCATGAGCCATAACGACACCATCGTCGCTCAGGCCACCCCACCGGGACGTGGTGGCGTGGGTATCCTGCGTATCTCCGGCCTGAAGGCGAGCGAGGTCGCAGAAACCGTACTGGGGAAACTGCCAAAACCGCGTTATGCCGACTATCTGCCGTTTAAAGACGCGGATGGCAGCGCGCTGGATCAGGGGATTGCCCTGTGGTTCCCCGGCCCGAACTCCTTTACCGGTGAAGACGTTTTAGAGCTTCAGGGTCACGGCGGCCCGGTGATTCTTGATCTGCTGCTCAAACGTATTCTGACGATTCCCGGGCTGCGCATTGCCAGACCAGGTGAATTCTCCGAGCGCGCGTTTCTCAATGATAAGCTCGATCTGGCTCAGGCAGAGGCAATTGCCGACCTGATCGACGCCAGCTCAGAGCAAGCCGCTCGCTCGGCATTGAACTCGTTGCAGGGCGCATTTTCCGCACGGGTAAATCATCTTGTGGAAGCACTCACTCACCTGCGTATCTATGTGGAAGCGGCGATCGACTTCCCGGATGAAGAAATCGACTTCCTGTCTGACGGCAAGATTGAAGCCCAGCTCAATAGCGTTATCAGCGATCTTGATGCCGTACGTGCCGAAGCGCGTCAGGGTAGCCTGCTGCGCGAAGGGATGAAGGTAGTCATTGCCGGTCGCCCTAACGCCGGGAAATCGAGCCTGCTGAACGCGCTGGCAGGCCGTGAGGCGGCTATTGTGACCGACATTGCGGGGACGACTCGCGACGTGCTGCGAGAGCATATTCATATCGACGGTATGCCGTTGCACATCATCGACACTGCCGGTCTGCGCGATGCCAGCGATGAAGTTGAACGCATTGGTATTGAACGCGCCTGGCAGGAAATTGAACAAGCCGACCGCGTACTGTTTATGGTTGATGGCACCACCACCGACGCCGTTGACCCGGCAGACATCTGGCCTGACTTTATTGCTCGTCTGCCAGCCAAATTGCCAATTACCGTGGTGCGTAACAAAGCGGATATCACGGGTGAAACGCTGGGTCTTAGCGAAGTAAATGGCCACTCACTGGTTCGCCTCTCCGCACGAACCGGTGAAGGTGTTGACGTACTGCGCAACCATCTCAAACAGAGCATGGGCTTTGAAACCAATATGGAAGGCGGCTTCCTGGCGCGTCGCCGTCATTTGCAGGCACTGGCTGAAGCGGCGGAGCATCTTCAGCAGGGCAAAGCGCAGCTATTAGGCGCATGGGCCGGAGAACTGCTGGCGGAGGAGCTGCGTCTGGCGCAGCAGAACCTCAGTGAGATCACCGGGGAATTTACCTCCGACGATCTGCTGGGTCGTATTTTCTCCAGTTTCTGTATTGGTAAATAGTTTTGCCGGATGGCGGCTATGCCTTATCCGGCCTACTCGACATGTAGGCCCGGTAAGCGTAGCGCCACCGGGCAACAGCGTTTTCCTCTCAGGAAATCACTGTTGTCCAAATGGCAACTCGTGTAGTTAACTCTCTACCCGTATGCTTAGCGCCACATTTCTCATGAGGTCGCTATGACACGCTTTCTAATCTGCAGTTTTGCCTTGGTTCTTCTCTATCCCGCCGGTATTGATATGTATCTGGTGGGATTGCCCCGTATTGCTGCCGATTTACAAGCCAGCGAGGCTCAGTTGCATATCGCGTTTTCGGTCTACCTGGCAGGGATGGCGACAGCAATGTTGTTCGCCGGAAAAATTGCTGACCAGTCGGGTCGTAAACCGGTCGCCATTGTCGGGGCCCTCATTTTTATTGTCGCCTCGTCGCTGTGTTCGTTCGCCAAGAGCGGTACGCCGTTCCTGGTAGGCCGCTTTATTCAGGGCGTAGGCGCTGGCTGTTGCTATGTGGTGGCTTTCGCCATCCTGCGCGATACGCTCGACGATCGCCGCCGGGCGAAGGTTTTGTCGCTGTTGAACGGTATCACCTGCATCGTGCCGGTGCTGGCGCCGGTGATGGGGCACCTGATTATGCTCAAATACCCGTGGCAGAGCCTGTTCTACACGATGATGGGAATGGGTGTGGCTGTTTGCCTGCTGTCGGTGTTTGTCCTGCGAGAATCGCGCCCAGCGACGCTCTCGACCTCTACGCAGAGCGATCATCGCGCAGAGTCGCTGGTGAACCGTTTTTTCCTGAGCCGTCTGGCCATTACCACCCTCAGCGTGTCGGTGATCCTGACCTTCGTGAATACGTCTCCGGTGCTGCTGATGGAAGTGATGGGCTTCGACCGCGGCGAGTACGCCACTACCATGGCCATGACCGCAGGCATCAGTATGACGGTCTCTTTCTCTACACCATTCGCCCTGAGTATTTTTAAACCCCGTATCCTGATGCTGACTTCACAGGTTTTGTTCCTGGCTGCGGGCATCGTGTTAATCCTTGCCAGTACGCACGCGGTAACGTTGTTCGGGTTGACGTTAATCTGTGCCGGATTCTCGGTCGGTTTCGGCGTCGCCATGAGTCAGGCACTGGGGCCGTTCTCGCTGCGTGCGGGTGTGGCAAGCTCGGCGTTAGGCATAGCGCAGGTTTGCGGTTCATCGCTATGGATTTGGTTGGCTGCCATCCTCGGTCTCGACGCGCTGAATATGCTGATCGGGATTCTGATTGGCTGTAGCATAGTGAGTATCATGCTGATTATCACTGTTGCACCAAACCGGTCCACACCAACTCATGAAGAAATCCCTCAGCAGTCTCGATCTTAATTTACTGCTCTGCCTGCAGCTCCTGATGCAGGAGCGCAGCGTCACCAAAACCGCCAAACGGATGAACGTCACGCCGTCGGCGGTCAGCAAGTCGTTGTCGAAGCTGCGAACCTGGTTTGACGATCCGCTGTTTGTGAATACCCCGCTTGGGCTGACGCCAACGCCGCTGATGGTCAGCATGGAGCAGAACCTGGCGGAGTGGATGCAAATGGGCAATCAATTGCTCGATAAGCCACACCATGAAGCACCACGTGGGCTGAAGTTTGATTTAGTGGCTGAAACGCCGCTGGTGATGATCATGTTTAACGCGCTCTCCCAACAGATCTACCAGCGTTATCCACAAGCCTCGATCAAAGTGCGTAACTGGGATTACGATTCGCTGGACGCCATTATCCGTGGCGAGGTGGATATCGGCTTTACCGGACGTGAAAGTCACCCACGCTCGCGTGAATTGCTGAGTCTGCTACCGTTATCGATCGACCATGAAGTGCTGTTTTCCGATCTCCCCTGCGTCTGGCTGCGCGAAGATCATCCGGCGTTACGAGAAGAGTGGAGCCTGGAAACATTCCTGCACTATCCCCATATCAGCATTAGCTGGGAGCAGAGCGACACCTGGGCGCTGGACGATGTGCTTCAGGAGATGGGGCGTGCGCGTAACATCGCATTGTGTCTGCCGGGCTTTGAGCAGTCGCTGTTTATGGCCGCGCAGCCCGATCACGCATTGATAGCCACCGCCCCGGTCTATTGTCAGCGTTATAATCAACTCCACCAACTTCCGCTCGTGGCACGTCCAATGCCTTTTGATGCTGCGCAACTGGAAAAAATGCGCGTCCCATTCACCCTACTTTGGCATAAACGCAACAGCCACAATCCTAAGATCGTCTGGCTGAAAGAGACGATCAAGGCACTCTATCGCGAGATGTCATGAAGATCCTTTGCTATATTGTTGTTTTATTGACCTCCCTGGCGGTGGAAATGTAAATGTCGCGTAATGTATCCCGATTCCGTTTACTTTTTGGGCAGTAAAGCCTGCCTGGAAGCCGCGTAAATGTTACTCTGATAATAATCACGGACCATTAATCACGGAGCGAAAAATGGCGACACATTTTGCCAGAGGGATTCTAACGGAGGGACACCTGGTTTCAGTTCGTCTCCCGACTCCATGTCATTTTGAAGTAAGAAATCTACCCACTCACCGCCGAACACGCTTTCTGGCCTCCCGAAGCCTTCTCGCTGAACTGATGTTTATGCTTTACGGCACCAGCACATTGCCTGAGATTGTTACCGAGGCGAAAGGTAAGCCCGTTTTTCGCGATAAAAACCTGCCAGGCTTTTCGATTTCCTATGCCGGGAACATCGTTGGCGTCGCGCTTACCACAGAAGGTTCATGCGGCCTGGATATGGAGCTTCAGCGAGTGACCCGCGGGTTCCATACCCCGAATGCCACAGAAACCTACCGCTTTTCCAGTAACGAAAACCTGTGGATCAATAATCAAAACGACCCCAATGAAGCGCGTGCGCAGCTCATTACGTTACGCCAGAGCGTTCTCAAGCTCACTGGCGACGTGTGCAATGACGATCCACGTGAACTCCAGTTGTTACCGGGTGCGGGCCGTCTGAGATGTGCTCACGTTACGCAGATAGAAGCCATTTGCGATGCCGAAGATGTACTGGTGTGGTCGGTCGCGGTCACGCCAACCATTGAAAAACTCAAGGTTTGGGAGTTTGATGGTAAACAGGACTGGAAAAGCTTGCCTGATATCCAGACCCGCGCGAATGAGCCAACGGGTCGCCTGATCCGGTTTTCACAATTATCCGCAGCGAAGAGCCATACGCTTTGATTTAACCTTCATGATGAAACAGGAGTAACCATGTCTGAAACATTGAATGTTGTTACGTTACTGGGGAGCCTGCGCAAGGGTTCGTTTAATGGAATGGTTGCCCGTACGCTGCCAAAAATTGCCCCCGCGGGGATGGAAGTGAATGCGTTACCGTCGATTGGGGATATTCCTCTGTACGATGCCGACCTCCAGCAGGAAGAGGGTTTTCCGGCAAGTGTAGAAGCGCTGGCGGAACAAATCAGGAAGGCTGACGGCGTCGTTATCGTGACTCCGGAATATAACTATTCTGTTCCGGGCGGACTGAAGAACGCCATCGACTGGCTGTCTCGCCTGCCCGATCAGCCATTATCCGGCAAACCGGTGCTGATCCAGACAAGCTCCATGGGTGCCATTGGCGGCGCGCGCTGCCAGTACCATCTGCGTCAAATCCTGGTGTTTCTCGACGCGATGGTAATGAACAAGCCAGAGTTTATGGGCGGCGTTATTCAGAATAAAGTGGACCCGCAGACCGGCGAAGTGATCGACCAAAGCACGCTGGACCATCTGACCGGCCAGCTGACTGCATTTGGCGACTACATTCAGCGCGTGAAAGCCTAAAAGAAAAAGCCCGCCAGCAACGATGCCTGGCGGGCCGTTGTCCAGACCGATATTTTAATGCGCGTCGATAAACACAATCTTCAGTACAAACAGCAGCGCGACAACAATGACGCACGGGCTGAGATCGCGGAAACGTCCGGTACCAATTTTCATCACGCAGTAGGAAATAAAGCCCAGCGCGATGCCTTCAGTGATGGAGAAGCTAAACGGCATCATCACAGCGGTAATAAACGCCGGAACAGCCTCAGTCAGATCATCCCACTTAACGCGCGACAGGCTTGATGTCATCAGGACACCAACGTAAATCAGCGCACCTGCGGCAGCATATCCCGGCACCATTCCCGCCAGCGGCGACAGGAAGATAACCAGCAGGAACAGCAGGCCAACGACGACTGCAGTCAGGCCTGTACGGCCACCAACCGACACCCCGGAAGAGGACTCAATATAGGCGGTAACGGAAGATGTACCTATAAACGCGCCGGTAACAGAGGACACACTATCCACATACAACGCCTGCTTCATGCGTGGGAACTTGCCCTTCGCGTCCGCCAGACCGGCTTTATCCGTGACGCCAATCAACGTACCGGAGGAGTCAAACAGGTTAACCAGCATGAACGAGAAAATCACGCCCGCAAGGCCAATGTTAAACGAACCGGCCAGGTCAACATGCCCGATAACCGACATCACGCTCGGCGGTGCGGAGACGATCCCATTGTAATGGACATCGCCCAGCATCCAGCCCAACAGCGTGGTCACAATGATGGAGATCAGCACTGCCGCGTGAATGTTGCGTGATGCCAGAATCGCGATGATAAAGAAGCCCAGAATACCCAGCAGCACGCTATGGGACGTCAGGTTACCAATGGAAACCAGCGTGTCTTTGTTCGCAACAATAACACCGGCATTTTTCAGCCCCATCATGCCGATGAACAGGCCGATACCACTGGTGATGCCCACGCGCAGACTGACCGGGATATTGGCAATCATCCAGTAACGTACGCGGAAAATGGTCAGCAGCAGCAGACCTATCGCGCCCCAGAAGATTGCGCCCATACCGATCTGCCATGACAGGCCCATCGCGCCAACGACCACGAAGGCGAAGAACGCGTTCAGGCCCATAGCAGGCGCAAGTGCGACCGGCAGGTTAGCAAATAGCCCCATCAGGATGCTACCAAAGGCAGCAATAAGGCAGGTGGTAACAAAGACGGCGCTGGTATCCATGCCAGCCACGCCAAGAATTTGCGGGTTAACAAAAACGATATACACCATCGTCAGGAAGGTGGTTAAACCGGCGATCACTTCGGTCCGTGCCGTCGTGCCATGCTCGCGCAGTTTGAACACGCGTTCCAGCATCCCCTGGCCAGAAGCCTGGGTTGTGTGTTGTTGGCTCATTATCAATTTCCGAACAAGGAGGGAAAATTCGTCGCTATCCTATACCAAAATGCGACAATAGGGTTGGGTTATGAGCAACTTTTTTCATTGATTTTGCTTATACGGCAACGATTGCGTCCCCCCATTATGCATTACGAAAACGTTAAACTTGTTAAAATGGAAATGACATGTCCCAGATAGAAGCCGTATTTTTTGACTGTGACGGTACCCTTGTCGACAGTGAAGTAATTTGTTCTCGCGCGTATGTCAGCATGTTCCAGGCGTTCGGCATTACGCTCGATCTTGAAGAGACGTTTAAACGCTTCAAGGGGGTAAAGCTCTACGAAATCATCGACATTATTAACGAAGAACACGGTGTCGAACTGGCAAAAGCCGAGCTAGAACCGGTTTACCGCGCTGAGGTCGCACGTCTGTTCGATACCGAGCTGGAAGTCATTGCTGGTGCGAACACGCTGCTGGACAGCATGGCTGTGCCAATGTGCGTGGTGTCTAACGGTCCGGTCAGCAAAATGCAGCATTCGCTGGGTAAGCTGGGCATGTTGCACCATTTTCCTGATTTACTGTTCAGCGGCTACGATATCCAACGCTGGAAGCCCGATCCGGCCCTGATGTTCCATGCGGCAAAAGCCATGGACGTTAACGTTGAGAACTGCATTCTGGTTGATGATTCCAGCGCAGGCGCGCAGGCGGGAATTGCCGCCGGGATGGAAGTGTTCTACTTCTGTGCCGATCCGCATAACAAACCGATCGAAAACCCAAAGGTCACGACCTTTACCGATCTGGCGCAGTTACCGGAATTGTGGAAGGCGCGAGGTTGGGATATTACCCGGTAATTTTTTGTAGGCCCGGTAAGCTTGCGCCACCGGGCAATTGCCGGATGGCGCTAACGCTTATCCGGCCTACTTTCTACGTTTTTATCACTCTTTCGGGTCTTTGCCCGCCAGCAGTTTATCCAGCTCATCACCGCCCACGTGACGGAAGTCCTGCCCCTTCACGAAATAGAAGATGTATTCGCAGATATTCTGGCAGCGGTCACCGATACGCTCGATAGAACGCGCGCAAAACAGCGCGGTCAGTACGCTTGGAATGGTACGCGGGTCTTCCATCATGTAGGTCATCAGCTGACGCACGATGCCTTCATACTCCTGGTCGACTTTCTTATCTTCGCGATAAATACGTACCGCTTCGTCGAGATCCATACGCGCAAACGCATCCAGCACGTCGTGCAGCATCTGCACGGTGTGACGACCCAGCGACTCCAGACTTACCAGCAGCGGCTGGTGCTGTTGCGAGAACTTCTCCAGTGCGGTGCGGCAAATTTTGTCCGCCACGTCGCCAATACGTTCCAGCTCGGCGATAGTTTTGATGATTGCCATCACCAGGCGCAGGTCGCTCGCCGTCGGCTGACGTTTGGCGATGATGCGCACGCAGGCTTCGTCGATCGCCACTTCCATCATGTTGACGTTCTTATCGCCTTCAATGACACGCTTCGCCAGATCGCTGTCCTGATTGTGCATGGCGGTAATCGCATCAGAAAGCTGCTGCTCGACCATGCCACCCATGGTCATCACCTGGGTACGGATGCTTTCCAGCTCTGCGTTGAACTGGCCGGAAATATGTTTATTAAGATTAAGGTTATCCACAACAAGCTCCTGAATCAGCCGTAACGACCGGTGATGTAATCTTCAGTTTGTTTCTTCGCGGGCTTGGTGAACAGATCGTCCGTATTACTGAACTCAATCAACTCGCCCAGGTACATAAATGCCGTGTGATCGGAACAACGCGCAGCCTGCTGCATGTTGTGGGTAACGATAACAACGGTGTAATCTTCTTTCAGCTCAGTGATCAGCTCTTCAATACGCCCGGTAGAAATCGGGTCGAGCGCTGAACATGGCTCATCAAGCAGTAGCACTTCCGGGCGAATGGCGATACCACGCGCAATACACAAACGCTGCTGCTGACCACCGGAGAGAGAGTACCCACTCTGGTGTAATTTATCTTTGGTTTCGTTCCACAGTGCGGCCTTGGTCAATGCCCACTGTACACGCTCGTCCATATCGGCACGGGAAAGCTTCTCAAACAGACGCACGCCAAACGCGATATTGTCGTAGATAGACATTGGGAACGGCGTCGGCTTCTGGAACACCATGCCGACTTTGGCACGCAGCAGTGCGATATCCTGGGTGTTGGTGAGAATATTGTCACCATCCAGCAGGATTTCACCTTCCGCACGCTGCTCCGGGTACAGTTCAAACATTTTGTTGAAGGTACGCAGCAGCGTCGATTTACCACAGCCTGACGGCCCGATAAACGCCGTGACCTGGTTTTTCGCGATATCCAGGTTGATGTTCTTCAGGGCATGGAATTTGCCATAGTAGAAGTTCAAATCACGAACCTGAATTTTACCCGGGGCAGTATCAACCATACTCATCTCAATCTCTTCCTCATCATGCCTGATGACGCTTCGCTTATCAGGCCTACATATAGTTCAATCCGTAGGCCGGATAAGGCGTTTACGCCGCCATCCGGCAAGGTATCAAAACTTAACCGTGTTTCTTCTTCGCGAAAATGACGCGCGCCAGAATGTTCAGCAGCAGTACGCACAGGGTAATAATCAGTACCCCGGCCCAGGCCAGTTGCTGCCATTCAGCAAATGGGCTCATCGCAAACTTAAAGATAGTGACCGGCAGGTTGGCGATTGGCTGCATCATGTCAGTGCTCCAGAACTGGTTGGAGAGCGACGTAAACAGCAGCGGAGCCGTTTCACCGGCGATACGGGCAATTGCCAGCAGAATACCGGTAATAATGCCCGACACAGACGCCTTCAGGGTGATCGCGGAAATCATCTTCCACTTTGGTGTACCCAACGCATAGGCGGCTTCTCGCAGGCTATCCGGCACCAGCTTGAGCATGTTCTCAGTGGTACGAATAACGATAGGTACCTGCAGCAGCGCCAGCGCAATCACACCCGCCCAGCCGGAGAAGTGTTCCATTTTTGCCACCACGATGGTGTAGACGAACAGACCGACCACAATCGATGGTGCAGACAGCAGGATATCGTTGATAAAGCGGATTACTTCAGCCAGCCATGACTTACGCCCATATTCCGCCAGGTAGATGCCCGCCATAATACCGAGCGGCGTACCAAAGATGGTCGCCCATAGAATCAACAGCCCACTCCCGGCGAGCGCGTTCGCCAGACCACCACCCGCGGTATTCGGCGGCGGGGTCATTTCGGTGAACAGTGCCAGTGACATACCGTCAATACCGCGGGTGATCGTGGACATCAGGATCCAGATCAGCCAGAACAGACCGAACGCCATCGTCGCCATCGAGAGCGTCAGCGCGATGCGGTTCTTCAGACGACGACGCGCCTGCATTTTACGGCGGGATTCCGCAAGCTGAGCGGTGTTTTGCATTTCCAGCGTAGCCATTAGCGTGCCCCCTCGTTTTTCGCAAGGCGCATGATCATGAACTTAGATGCCGCCAGTACGATGAAGGTGATCACAAACAGAATCAGACCCAGCTCCATCAACGCGGCAACGTGCAGCCCTGATTCCGCTTCGGCAAATTCATTCGCCAGCGCAGAGGTGATACTGTTGCCCGGCATATACAGCGATGCGCTGTCGAGTTGGTAGGTGTTACCGATGATAAAGGTCACCGCCATGGTTTCACCCAGCGCGCGACCCAGACCCAGCATTACGCCGCCAATGACACCATTTTTAGTGAACGGCAGAACGATACGCCAGATAACTTCCCAGGTAGTACAGCCAATACCGTAGGCTGACTCTTTCATCAGTACCGGCGTTTGTTCGAACACATCACGCATCACCGCCGCAATGTATGGGATGATCATGATGGCGAGGATCACGCCAGCCGCCAGAATACCGATACCAAATGCCGGGCCAGCAAACAGTGCGCCAACAAACGGAATGTTGGAAAGAATATTACCGACCGGCTCCTGGAAATACGTCGCAAACAGCGGGGCAAAGATAAACAGGCCCCACATGCCGTAAACGATACTCGGGATCGCCGCCAGCAGTTCAATAGCGATACCCAGCGGACGTCTCAGCCAGCCAGGAGCAAGTTCCGTCAGGAACAAAGCAATGCCAAAACTCACCGGAACGGCGATCAGCAGTGCGATAAATGAGGTAACCAGCGTACCGTAAATCGGAACCAATGCGCCGTAGATATCATTTGGCGCATCCCAGTCTTTGGTCCAAAGGAATGAGAAACCAAATTTCTGGATGCTTGGCCAGGAGGAGATGATCAGAGAGACAATAATGCCACCCAACATCAATAGCACAATCAGCGCTGCCAGTTTTACCAGCGCGCTGAATATCATGTCACCCTTTTTACCCGGTGGGTTAAAAGCAGGCTTGGTTGCAGCCATAAATCACTCTTTAAGTTAAACGCGTTTACGAAGTTGCCCATGCCGGATGGCGCTACGCTTATCCGGCCTACAAAGCGGGCCTACAGTCGAAACCGTAGGGCGGATAAGCGTAGCGCCATCCGCCAACTCGTGAAAGATATTCTATTAGTACAGCGCTTTACCGCTGCTGTCTTTCACGTTGGTCTTCCATGCAGCACGAACCTGCTCAACCACGCTGTCTGGCAGGCTGGCGTAATCCAGGTCGTTAGCCTGTTTGCCGCCATTTTTGTACGCCCAGTCGAAGAACTTCAGCACTTCTGCGCTCTGCTCTGGTTTCTTCGACTCTTTATGGACCAGGATGAAGGTGGTGGAGGTGATTGGCCACGCGTCGTCACCTTTCTGGTTAGTCAGATCCTGAGCGAAGGTTTTGCTCCAGTCAGCGCCTTTTGCTGCGTTAGCAAAGCTCTCTTCTGTCGGGCTTACCGGTTTGCCATCAGCAGAGACCAGCTTGGTGTACGCCAGGTTGTTCTGCTTAGCGTAAGCGTACTCAACGTAACCGATAGAACCCGGCAGACGCTGTACGAACGCAGCGATACCGTCATTACCCTTACCGCCCAGACCGGTCGGCCAGTTCACAGTAGAGCCTGCGCCAATTTTAGATTTCCACTCTTCGTTCACTTTCGCCAGGTAGCTGGTGAAGACGAAGGAGGTACCGGAACCATCTGCACGACGCACAACGGCAATGTTCTGAGAAGGCAGCTTCAGACCCGGGTTCAGTTTGGTGATGGCTTCATCATCCCACTTCTTAATTTTGCCGAGGTAGATATCGCCCAGGGTTTTACCGTCAAGCACCAGCTCACCGGACTTCAGGCCAGGGATATTCACCGCCAGCACTACGCCACCGATCACGGTCGGGAACTGGAACAGGCCTTCCTGAGCCAGCTTCTCGTCAGATAACGGTGCATCAGATGCACCGAAATCAACGGTATTTGCGGTAATTTGTTTTACACCACCGGAGGAGCCGATACCCTGGTAGTTTACTTTGCTACCGGTTTCTTTCTGATAGGTATCAGCCCATTTGGCATACACTGGCGCAGGAAAAGTTGCACCAGCACCTGTCAGGCTCGCTGCAGCAAAGGCAGAGAACGCGCTCATAGATAAGGTCGCGGCGACAACAGTTGCGACAGTGGTACGCATAACTTTCATAATGTCTCCTGCACGGTTTTCGTAAATTGTTGTTTGAGTTGCTACTGTGAGCAAAATAGGACAAACAGGTGACAGTTAAATGTACGAAATATGACAGTTTTATGACAATGAAAAATAATGCGCGAAAAACAATTAAAAATTGTATAAAAACAGTAATTTAATCGATTATATAACAATTATATTTCGGCAAAATTTTCTTTTTATGACACTGAAAACAGTAGCTGAAGATGACGGTTTGTCACATAAAACAGGCGGGATAATTGATTAAAAACAGAACAGGTTTAAAAAAATGCCCCGCTTTGAGCAGGGCATTTTCAGTTCAGCGAGGTATCGCTTATTCCACGGTAACCGACTTCGCCAGGTTACGCGGCTGGTCCACGTCAGTACCTTTAATCAGCGCCACGTGATACGCCAGCAGTTGCAGCGGAACGGTATAGAAGATCGGTGCAATCACCTCTTCCACATGCGGCATCTCGATGATGTGCATATTTTCATTACTGATAAAACCTGCATCCTGATCAGCGAAGACATACAACTGGCCGCCACGAGCACGCACTTCTTCAATGTTGGATTTCAGTTTTTCCAGCAACTCGTTGTTCGGTGCAACCACGATAACCGGCATATCCGCGTCAATCAGCGCCAGCGGGCCGTGCTTCAGCTCACCAGCGGCATACGCTTCTGCGTGAATATAAGAAATCTCTTTCAGCTTCAGGGCGCCTTCCAGCGCAATGGGGTACTGATCGCCACGACCAAGGAACAGTGCATGGTGTTTGTCAGAGAAGTCTTCCGCCAGCGCGGCAATACGCTTGTCCTGTGACAGCATCTGCTCAATACGGCTCGGCAGCGCCTGTAACCCGTGAACAATCTCTTGTTCAATAGACGCATCCAGACCTTTCAGACGAGACAGCTTCGCCACCAGCATTAACAGAACAGTCAGCTGGGTGGTAAAGGCTTTCGTGGAGGCCACGCCGATTTCGGTCCCGGCATTGGTCATCATCGCCAGATCAGATTCACGCACCAGAGAAGAGCCCGGTACGTTACAGATTGCCAGTGACCCCAGATAGCCCAGCTCTTTAGATAAGCGCAGACCCGCCAGGGTATCTGCCGTTTCACCGGATTGGGACAGGGTAATCATCAGACTGTTACGACGCACGGCAGATTTGCGATAGCGGAACTCGGAAGCGATTTCGACATCACAAGGAATACCCGCCAGCGACTCAAACCAGTAACGGGATACCATGCCTGAGTTGTATGACGTGCCGCAGGCGATAATCTGGATATGCTCAACCTGAGACAGCAACGCGTTGGCATTAGGGCCAAGCTCACTTAAATCCACTTCGCCATGACTGATACGCCCGGTCAGCGTATTTTTAATCGCGTTCGGCTGTTCGTAGATCTCTTTCTGCATGTAGTGGCGATAAATACCTTTTTCGCCCGCGTCATACTGCAGATTCGATTCGATATCCTGACGTTTTACTTCCGCGCCAGTCTTGTCAAAAATAGAGACTGAACGACGCGTTACCTCGGCGATATCGCCCTCTTCCAGGAAGATAAAGCGACGGGTTACCGGCAGCAGCGCCAGCTGGTCGGAAGCGATAAAGTTTTCACCCATGCCCAGACCGATAACCAGCGGGCTACCAGAACGCGCCGCCAGCAGTGTTTCTGGGTTACGGGTATCCATGATCACTGTGCCGTAGGCCCCGCGCAGCTGCGGAATAGTACGCAGTACCGCTTCACGCAGCGTACCGCCCTGTTCCAGTTCCCAGTGCACCAGGTGAGCAATCACTTCGGTGTCCGTTTCAGACACAAAGGTGTAACCACGCGCTTTCAACATTTCACGCAGCGGTTCATGGTTTTCGATGATGCCGTTATGCACTACCACAATGTGCTCAGAAACATGGGGATGCGCGTTCGCTTCTGAAGGTTCACCGTGTGTCGCCCAACGGGTATGAGCGATACCTGTACCACCATGCAGCGGATGTTCTTCCGCCGCAGCAGTCAGCATCTGCACTTTACCCAGACGACGCAGACGGGTCATGTTACCTTCAGCATCAACAACAGCCAGACCGGCTGAGTCATAACCACGATATTCCAGACGACGTAAACCTTCGAGAAGGATTTCAGCTACATCACGCTGCGCGATAGCGCCAACAATTCCACACATATTTTTTGATTCCGAATTTAGGCATTATGCCTGTCGTTGTCGCTGACCTGTATTTGCCCTTTCCGGGCGCCCCGAGCCTTGTAGAGAGTGGGGTTATTTTTATAGGTACTGCTTGTTGAGCGGAGGATTATGTTATCCCCTCATCTCTTGTCTGCCTGATGGCGCTCACGCTTATCAGGCCTACAGAACGTCATCGCACGTAGGCCGCCATCAGGCAAAAATCACTTACTTTTTCTTCACCGGGCGCTGCCAACCTTGTTTATGGACCTGCGGTACACGGCTTAATACCAGTTCGTTATCAGCGATATTACGCGTCACTGTGGTTCCAGCGGCGATCGTCGCGCCTTTACCCACGGTGACAGGCGCCACCAGTTGAGTATCCGAACCCACAAACACATCATCACCAATAATGGTTTTAAATTTATTAGCGCCATCGTAATTGCAGGTGATCGTACCCGCGCCGATGTTCACGTTATCGCCAATTTCAGCATCGCCCAGATAGGTCAGATGACCGGCTTTAGAACCTTTACCCAGACGCGCTTTTTTCATTTCGACGAAGTTACCCACGTGTGCGCCTTCCAGCAGCTCAGCGCCTGGGCGCAGACGCGCAAAAGGCCCGATAGTACAGGCTGCTTCCAGATGGGCATCTTCCACCACGCTGTACGGGCTAAGCTCACAGCCATCGCCAATTACGCTATTTTTGATAACGCAGCCAGTACCAATCTTGACGCGATCGCCAAGGGTTACGTTGCCTTCAATGATAACGTTAGTATCAATTTCAACATCGCGCCCGTGAATAAGCGAACCGCGAAGATCAAAACGTGCCGGATCACGCAACATAACGCCTGCTAACAGCAGTTTCTCTGCTTGTTCGGACTGATAGACACGTTCAAGACGGGATAACTGAAGACGGTTATTCACCCCTTCGGTTTCGCTAATACGTGCCGGATGTACCGCAGCAATTTCACGACCTTCCTGGTACGCCATCGCAATGATATCGGTGATGTAATATTCACCCTGCACATTATTGTTGGTTAGTTTAGACAACCAGCGCTTCATATCAGCGCCATTGGCAATCAGGATGCCGGTGTTAATTTCCTGGATCTGGCGTTGTTCGTCGGTCGCATCTTTATGCTCAACGATGCCAGTAACTTTGCCGTTATCACGCGTAATGCGCCCATAGCCGGTTGGGTCGTCCAGTTTTACTGTTAATAAGCCAATACCACCCTGAGGTTTAGCATTGCGCAGGCGGCGTAACGTTTCGGTGGAGATTAACGGTACATCGCCATATAGCATTAAAATGTCTTCGTCATCACCAAAGAACGGTGCAGCCTGCTGCATAGCATGGCCGGTTCCCAACTGCTCTGCCTGCAGAACCCAGTTCAGATTGCCATCTTTTAGCGTCTGCTTGAGCAAATCACCACCGTGCCCGTAGACCAGGTGTACATGAGTTGCGCCTAATTCATTAGCGGCATCAATAACATGCTGCACCATCGCTTTTCCTGCGAGAGTGTGCAGCACTTTAGGAAGATCGGAATACATACGTGTACCTTTGCCTGCGGCAAGGATCACGACGCTCATAGCATTATTCAACATACACATCCTGACTGTCATTTGAGAACGAATTTATACCCTTTAACATTGAAAATACTACATTTTTTTCATCATGAAATGGGCCGAAGATAAAACGTTCAATAGGGGGGAATCCCTAACTATTAACTCACTATTTTCGACTATATCGGCGCCTTTTGTCTCCCAAAAACCAGGAGCATGCTCTTATTAAAGCCTTAGGTTAATGTTTTTGCTATTTTTTTGCCGCATGAATAAAGAGTTACACATGCAAAGTCCGATTTTATTTATGTGATTCAGTGAGAAACCGAAAATGCGTACGCGAAAATAAAAAGTTGAGGGAGAAAAGTAGGGGAAGGGGAGTTATAACAACAAGTGGCGCTGACTGATAAACCCTATCAAGCATCGCGCCACAGGACGGGCAGGTAAAGGCTAAAAGCTCATATTGCTGAACATGGCGATGATTTTATTGAGTAATTTCATGTTGGCGTCTCTTTTTATCTGAATTCATTATGTGATCTAAATCACATAAAAAGAGTCTACGCCGCATTTTTTAACCAATCAATATTTTTATGATCTAAATCACAAAACAGCTTTCACTTTAAATGTTCATGCAAAAAAACAAAAAAAAGCCAGCCTGGAAACCAGACTGGCTTTTGTGCTTTTCAAGCCGGTGTTACATCGCTTTTTTGGTCAACTCGATAACGCGCAGTTTCGCGATCGCTTTGGCCAGTTCCGCAGATGCCTGAGCGTAATCCACGTCACCATGAGAGCTCTTAATATGCTCTTCAGCCTTACGTTTCGCTTCCAGGGCTCTCGCTTCATCGAGATCCTGCCCGCGAATCGCGGTATCAGCCAGTACGGTCACGTTGCCAGGCTGCACTTCAAGAATGCCGCCAGACAGATAGATAAACTCTTCATGACCGAACTGTTTAACGATGCGGATCATACCAGGCTTAATGGCGGTGAGCAGCGGTGCGTGACCCGGGAAAATACCCAGTTCACCTTCACTACCCGTTACCTGGATTTTTTCGACCAGACCAGAGAACATTTGTTGCTCTGCACTGACGACGTCCAGGTGGTAAGTCATTGCCATATCACCCTCCGATTAAGGCGTTAAAGTTTTTTGGCTTTTTCTACGGCTTCGTCGATAGAACCAACCATGTAGAACGCCTGCTCTGGCAGGTGGTCGTATTCGCCTTCCATGATGCCTTTAAAGCCACGGATGGTGTCTTTCAGGGAAACGTATTTGCCCGGAGAACCGGTGAATACTTCCGCAACGAAGAACGGCTGGGACAGGAAGCGCTGGATCTTACGCGCACGAGCTACCACCAGTTTATCTTCTTCAGACAGTTCATCCATACCCAGGATGGCGATGATGTCTTTCAGTTCCTGATAACGCTGCAGCAGGGACTGTACGCCACGCGCAGTGTCATAGTGTTCCTGACCAACAACCAGCGGATCCAACTGACGGCTGGTGGAGTCCAGCGGATCAACTGCCGGGTAAATACCCAGAGAAGCGATCTGACGGCTCAGTACCACGGTTGCATCTAAGTGAGCAAAGGTGGTTGCTGGGGACGGGTCAGTCAAGTCATCCGCAGGTACGTATACCGCCTGAACGGAGGTGATAGAACCTGTTTTGGTAGAAGTGATACGTTCCTGCAGAACACCCATCTCTTCCGCCAGGGTCGGCTGGTAACCTACCGCTGATGGCATACGACCCAGCAGTGCGGATACTTCCGTACCGGCCAGGGTGTAACGATAGATGTTATCGACGAACAGCAGTACGTCACGACCTTCGTCACGGAATTTCTCAGCCATGGTCAGACCGGTCAGCGCAACGCGCAGACGGTTTCCCGGCGGCTCGTTCATCTGGCCATAAACCAGGGATACTTTATCCAGAACGTTGGAGTCGGTCATTTCGTGGTAGAAGTCGTTACCCTCACGAGTACGTTCACCTACACCCGCAAACACAGAGTAACCGGAGTGCTCGATCGCGATGTTACGAATAAGCTCCATCATGTTTACGGTTTTACCTACACCCGCACCACCGAACAGACCAACTTTACCGCCCTTAGCGAACGGACACATCAGGTCGATAACTTTGATGCCGGTTTCCAGCAGTTCCTGAGAGCTGGACAGCTCTTCATAGGTAGGTGCTGCGCGGTGGATAGCCCAACGCTCTTCTTCACCGATATCGCCTTTCATGTCGATCGGGTGACCCAGAACGTTCATGATACGACCCAGAGTTGCTTTACCTACCGGGACTTCGATCGGGTGCTCGAGGTCTTTAACTTCCAGACCACGACGCAGACCGTCGGAAGAACCCATTGCGATGGTACGTACGATACCGCCGCCGAGCTGCTGCTGAACTTCCAGCACCAGGCTCTCTTTACCATTCATAACCTCAAGAGCATCGTACACGCGCGGTACGGCATCCTGAGGGAATTCGACGTCAACCACGGCGCCGATTACCTGGACAATTTTTCCAGTAGCCATCTTGAATCCTCTACGAATTAACCTGGTTATACCGCGGATGCACCACCGACGATTTCGGTGAGTTCCTGAGTAATGCTGGCCTGACGAGCTTTGTTGTATACCAACTGCAGCTCTTTAATCAGGCTGCCGCCATTGTCGGTCGCGGCTTTCATCGCCACCATACGTGCGGCCTGCTCGCTGGCCAGGTTTTCTACCACGCCCTGATAAACCTGAGATTCAACGTAACGACGCAGCAGGGTATCCAGCAGCGGTTTCGGGTCTGGTTCATACAGGTAATCCCAGGCTTTTTGTTTTAACTCTTCATCTTCTGAAGCCGGTAAAGGCAGCAGCTGAGTGAGAGTCGGAACCTGAGACATGGTGTTAATAAATTTGTTGCTGACAACGTACAGTCTGTCCAGACGACCTTCATCGTAGGCCTGCAGCATCACTTTAACCGGGCCGATCAGTTCGGACAGGGAAGGGTTATCCCCCATACCGGTTACCTGAGCAACCACGTTACCGCCTACGGAATTAAAGAAAGACACGCCCTTAGAGCCGATCATTGCGATGTCGCACTGAACGCCTTTATCGGACCATGTTTTCATATCCGCCAGCAGCTTTTTAAACAGGTTAATGTTCAAGCCACCGCACAGACCACGGTCGGTCGACACCACCAGGTAGCCCACGCGCTTAACGTCGCGTTCTTCCAGGTAAGGGTGCTTATATTCCAGATTGCCATTCGCAAGGTGACCAATCACTTTGCGCATGGTCTCTGCATAAGGACGGCTGGCCGCCATGCGATCCTGCGATTTACGCATTTTGGAAGCGGCGACCATCTCCATCGCTTTAGTGATCTTCTGCGTGTTCTGGACGCTTGCGATCTTACTACGTATCTCTTTTGCGCCGGCCATGAGCTTCTCCTCAATGCCTTGCGGTCCGTCCTAAGACAGACCGCCAGACGTTACCAGGACTGGGTTGCTTTGAAGGAATCGAGGATAGCTTTCAGCTTGCCTTCGATTTCATCGTTATAGCCACCGGACTGGTTAATCTCTTGCATCAGCGGAGCGTGATCACGGTCAACGTAAGCCAGCAGAGCGGCTTCGAAGCTACCGATTTTCGCCAGTTCCACATCTTCGAGGTAACCGCGTTCAGCCGCAAACAGCACCACACCCTGCTGTGCAACAGACATTGGGGCATACTGTTTCTGCTTCAGCAGTTCCGTTACTTTCTGGCCGTGGCTCAGCTGCTTACGCGTAGCTTCGTCAAGGTCGGAAGCGAACTGAGAAAACGCTGCCAGTTCACGATACTGCGCCAGTGCGGTACGAATACCACCGGACAGTTTCTTGATGATCTTGGTCTGCGCTGCGCCACCTACACGAGATACGGAGATACCCGGGTTAACTGCCGGACGAATACCGGAGTTGAACAGGTTGGTTTCCAGGAAGATCTGACCATCGGTAATGGAAATTACGTTGGTCGGAACGAACGCAGAAACGTCACCCGCCTGGGTTTCGATAATCGGCAGAGCGGTCAGGGAGCCGGTTTTACCTTTAACTTCACCATTGGTGAATTTCTCAACGTATTCCGCGTTAACGCGGGATGCGCGTTCCAGCAGACGGGAGTGGAGGTAAAATACGTCGCCTGGGAATGCTTCACGTCCTGGTGGACGACGGAGCAGCAGGGAAACCTGACGGTAAGCAACAGCCTGTTTGGACAGGTCATCATAAACGATCAGTGCATCTTCACCGCGGTCACGGAAGTATTCGCCCATTGCGCAACCAGCATAAGGTGCCAGATATTGCAGTGCAGCAGATTCAGACGCGGTCGCCACAACAACGATGGTGTTGGACAGTGCGCCGTGTTCTTCCAGTTTACGAACCACGTTAGAAATGGTGGACGCTTTCTGGCCGATAGCCACGTACACGCATTTGATGCCGGAGTCACGCTGGTTGATGATGGCATCGATCGCCATCGCGGTTTTACCGGTCTGACGGTCACCGATGATCAACTCACGCTGACCACGACCGATTGGGATCATGGCATCAACGGATTTATAACCGGTCTGTACCGGCTGATCGACGGACTGACGTTCGATTACGCCTGGTGCGATAACTTCGATTGGCGAGAAGCCATCGTTATCAACCGGACCTTTACCGTCAATAGGGGAACCCAGAGTGTTCACCACACGACCCAGCAGGCCACGGCCAACCGGAACTTCCAGAATACGCCCCGTACACTTAACCTTCATGCCTTCGGCGAGGTCAGCGTATGGACCCATCACAACTGCACCTACAGAGTCGCGCTCCAGGTTCAGTGCGATAGCGTAACGGTTACCCGGCAGAGAGATCATTTCCCCCTGCATACAGTCAGCAAGACCGTGGATGCGGATAACACCGTCACTTACAGAAACAATAGTACCTTCGTTGTGAGCTTCACTCACAACACTGAACTGAGCAATGCGCTGCTTGATCAGTTCGCTGATTTCGGTGGAATTCAGTTGCATGCTCCAGTCCCCTTAAGACTGCAAGACGTCTGCAAGGCGCTCAAGACGGCCGCGTACGCTGCCATCAATGACCATATCACCCGCACGGATGATTACGCCTGCCATTACAGACTTATCGATTTTGCAATTCAGCTTAACTTTGCGTGACAGACGTTTTTCCATCGCTGCACTAATCTTCGTAAGCTGTTCATCACTCAGTGCATTGGCAGAAGTGACTTCTACCTCAGAGATAGCCTCACTGGCTGCACGCAGGTGAATAAACTGCTCAAGAACATCCGGGAGCGCATTAAGACGGTTATTTTCAGCCATTACCTTAATCAGGTTTTGACCGCTTTCGTCCAACTGCTCACCGCAGATTGCGATAAACGACTCAGCGAGCGTTTCCGGCGCCAGCGCGCCAGAGAGAAGCTCTGCCATTTGTTCGTTCTTCGTCACCTCAGCGGCAAACGTCAGCATATCCTGCCAACGGTCAACGCTTTGGTGCTCAACGGCAAAGTCAAAAGCTGCTTTGGCGTAGGGGCGAGCTACCGTAATAAATTCAGACATCAGCCCCTCCCTCCTTACAGTTCAGCGACAAGTTTGTCCACGATGTCGCTGTTAGCAGCTTCATCCACGGAACGTTCGATGATCTTCTCGGCGCCAGCAACAGCCAGGACAGCAACTTGCTTACGCAGCTCTTCGCGAGCACGTTTACGCTCGGCGTCAATTTCCGCCTGCGCTTGTGCCACGATTTTAGTACGTTCCTGCTCTGCTTCAGTTTTAGCTTCGTCCAGGATCTGAGCGCGGCGTTTGTTTGCCTGCTCGATAATTACCTGAGCTTCCGCCTTCGCTTTTTTCAGCTGGTCAGTCGCGCTGGCCTTTGCAAGGTCAAGATCCTTATGTGCTCGTTCAGCAGAAGCAAGACCGTCAGCAATTTCTTTTTGACGTTTTTCGATGGCTGCCATTAATGGCGGCCATACGTACTTCATGCAGAACAGAACGAACAGGACAAACGCGATGGCCTGGCCGAGGATTGTTGCGTTAAGATTCACAGCACAATGCCTCTATCTAGTTAACGTTCTGATATTGCTCTTAATTCAAGCAACGCTTACTACGCGACAGCGAACATCACGTACAGACCCAGACCTACAGCGATCATCGGGATAGCATCCACCAGACCCATAACGATAAAGAACTGAGTACGCAGCAGAGGAATCAGATCAGGTTGACGCGCTGCGCCTTCCAGGAATTTACCCCCGAGGATGCCGATACCGATCGCAGCACCGATTGCCGCCAGACCCATCATCACAGCGGCAGCCATGTACAGCAGATCCATATTCAGGTTTTCCATGACAGTCTCCAGTTTGTTTCAGTTAAAACGTAGTAGTGTTGGTAAATTAATGCTCTTCAGACGCCATCGACAGATAGACAATCGTCAGAACCATGAAGATGAAGGCTTGCAGCGTGATAATCAGTATGTGGAAAATGGCCCACGGCACATTCAGAATCCACTGTGACCACCACGGCAACAGGCCAGCAATCAGAATGAAAATCAGCTCACCAGCGTACATGTTGCCGAACAGTCGCAGACCAAGAGAAACTGGTTTGGACAGCAGGCTTACCCCTTCAAGGATTAAGTTGACAGGAATGAACGCCCAGTGATTGAACGGCTGCAGCGTCAACTCTTTCGCGAAGCCGCCGATGCCTTTCATTTTGATGCTGTAGAACAGAATCAGGATAAACACGCCCAGCGCCATCGACAGGGTGATGTTTACGTCCGCAGACGGAACCACGCGCAGCGCCGGCAGGCCCAGTATATGCTCAGCAATATACGGCAGCAGGTCGATTGGCAGTAAATCCATCAGGTTCATCAGGAAGACCCAAACGAAGATCGTCAGGGCAAGCGGTGCGATAACCTTGCTTTTGCCATGGTACATGTCTTTGACACTGCCATGAACAAAGCCGATTACCAGCTCAATCGCGGTCTGAAATTTCCCTGGTACGCCGCTGGTTGCCTTTTTAGCAACGCTACGGAACATAAGCAGGAACAACAGACCCAGCACCACCGAGAAGAACATGGAGTCAATATTGAGCGTCCAGAAGGTGGCTGGGGGGTTATGCGGATCTACCAGCGAGAAAGTACGCAGGTCCAACTGAAGGTTATTCAGATGGTGCCCTATGTATTCCTGCGGCGTCATATTTTCAGAAGCCATGATGCCTTTTACCCTTTGTTGTTAATTACAGCCGGTGCCAGTATCTGAACCACCAGCACCAAAACCCACGTAACGATCAGCGGTAAGAACACCGCCTTCAAAACCGCCAACGCCACCACAAGCAAAACCAGCATCGCTAACACCTTGAAGGCTTCGCCGAAAGCGAACGACCAGGCCACTCGACCCTTTGCTGGTGTATGTGCCTGGTGACGCCAGGCAAATATCATAAAAAACATATTAGGCAGTAACACTGCCAATCCCCCGCACAATGCGGAGATGCCCCAGAAAGGGTCTTTGAGGCTAAACAGCAATCCACTTGCTATTATCGCCAGAAGCTGTGTGAGCAAAAGCTTACGAGCAACGTTTCGACTCAAGAGCGACATAGACATCACGTTTTTACTCCTGCTCCCTTCGAGGTATGCCGCGTGTCGTATAAAACGTTCTTTATGGCTTAGAGTCAAGCATCAAAAAGCGGTCAAATTATACGGTGCGGCTTCGTGATTTCAAACAATAAGTAGCTAAAAAGTGAATAAATGTTTAAATATTTTTCTCCAGGCCACATTTATTACTTTTCGGCAAACTGTGAACGATCATGCAAAACTGCAAAAGCCGCGTAAACACTGGCTGCAAAGCGTGCACCAGATCACATATTAAGCATATTCGCCCCGGCACTATTTATTTACTTGGCAAATGATGCCATTTCAACTTTTTGATATTTAAGCCTAAAATTCGTTACTGTTTTAAAAATAGCGAATAACAACAAAAAAACCACCCATTGACATTTATAATAAAAAATTAACACAAGCGGTGATTCTTTGATTCTATTTTTAGCAGGCTGATATTTTCACAGTTGACTTGTTTCACTTTTAACAAAAAACGGTACGTTATAGTTATGATGCAAAACCGTAAGACATTAGTGAAATGTAACGACATTTAACCACACTATTCCCTATGACTTTTAACACCTGAAGAGCCGTTTTTTTTCTATTTTTTTTGATAAAAATTAAATTTTGTTTGGCTTAATAACCACCAAATGACGCTCACCATCCAGTTGTGGAACCCGTAATTTTACAACTGATTCTACGCTGAACGTCGCAGGCAATGTGGCGATCTCATCTTCCGGTAATTGCCCTTTTAAAGCATAAAAACGCCCGTTTTGACCAGGTAAATGGTGGCACCAGCTCAGCATGTCGTTAAGAGACGCGAAAGCACGACTTATCACGCCATCAAAAGGTGGCTCGGAAGGGAATTCTTCTACCCTGCTTTGCACTGGAGTGATGTTATCCAGTTTAAGTTCATGTTGTACCTGACGCAGAAAACGTACGCGTTTTCCCAGGCTATCCAGCAGTGTGAAATGCGCCGCAGGACGCACGATAGAAAGAGGAATTCCTGGTAAGCCCGGTCCAGTACCGACATCGATAAAACGCTCGCCCTTCAGGTACGGCGCGACGACAATGCTATCCAGAATATGGCGCACCAGCATTTCGTTGGGATCCCGCACCGACGTCAGGTTGTACGCTTTGTTCCATTTATGCAGCATATCGACATACGCAATCAGCTGATTTTTCTGGTGATCGGTAAGAGAAATACCGGCATCAGCCAGCAGACGAGAGAGTTTGTTGAGCACGGTCGTTACCTGTTTTAATTCTGCCGGATGACGGTTTCGCCCGATCCGGCCTACAGAAGATATTTGTAGGCCCGGTAAGCGTAGCGCCACCGGGCAATTTCCAACACATTAAGCGCTACGGCGCAGCATACCTTGTTTTTTCAACCAAACCAGCAGAATGGAGATGGCGGCTGGCGTGACACCAGAAATGCGCGATGCCTGGCCAATTGATACCGGTTTGTGATCGTTCAGCTTGGCAATAACTTCATTCGACAAACCGGAAACCTGACGATAATCCAGAGTCGCAGGCAGCAACGTATTCTCGTTACGCTGTTGTCTTTCGATTTCATCCTGCTGACGGGCGATATATCCTTCGTATTTCACCTGAATTTCAACCTGTTCCGCGGCCTGAGCATCATCAAGCGCAGGTGCGAACGCAGATAAAGAGGTCAACTGGGCATAGGTCATATCCGGGCGACGCAGCAAATCTTCACCGCTGGCTTCACGTGACAAAGGCGTAGCCAGGTGAGCATTCACTTCTGCTGCAGACTCCGCTAACGGGTTTACCCAGGTTGATTTCAGACGCTGGCGTTCTTGTTCGATGCGTTCCAGTTTTTCATTGAAGCGCGCCCAGCGTTCATCCCCCACCAGACCCAGTTCACGACCAATCTCGGTCAGACGGAGATCGGCGTTATCCTCGCGCAGCATCAAACGGTATTCTGCGCGCGAAGTAAACATGCGGTACGGTTCTTTGGTGCCCAGCGTACACAGGTCATCCACCAGCACACCAAGATAGGCCTGAGAACGCGCAGGTGCCCACCCCTCTTTGTCAGCGGACAAGCGTGCGGCGTTCAGACCCGCCAGCAAACCTTGCGCAGCGGCTTCTTCGTAACCGGTTGTACCGTTAATCTGACCAGCAAAGAACAGACCCTGAATGAACTTGCTTTCCAGAGTAGGTTTCAGGTCGCGCGGATCGAAGAAATCATACTCAATCGCATAGCCAGGGCGGACAATTTTGGCGTTTTCCATCCCCTGCATGGAGCGGACAATTTGCATCTGCACGTCAAACGGCAGGCTGGTGGAAATACCGTTCGGGTAAATTTCGTTAGACGTCAGTCCTTCTGGCTCCAGGAAGATCTGGTGCTGGTTACGATCGGCAAAGCGCATCACTTTGTCTTCGATCGACGGGCAGTAACGTGGGCCGATACCTTCGATCACACCAGCGTACATTGGGCTACGATCGAGGTTATTACGGATCACGTCATGGGTTTTCTCGTTAGTATGCGTGATGTAGCACGGCATCTGGCGTGGATGTTGAGAAACATCGCCAAGGAACGAAAAGACCGGCATTGGGTTATCGCTGTTTTGCTGACCAAGTACGCTGAAATCGATGGTACGCGCATCAATACGCGGCGGTGTGCCGGTTTTCAGACGGCTAACGCGCAGCGGCAGTTCACGCAAACGGCGTGACAGTGGGATAGACGGCGGATCGCCAGCACGGCCACCACTGTAGTTGTCCAGACCAATGTGAATTTTCCCATCGAGGAAGGTTCCTACGGTTAATACAACCGCTTTGGCACGGAACTTCAGACCCATCTGAGTCACTGCACCGACAACACGATCGTTTTCAACAATCAGATCTTCAACCGCTTGCTGGAAGATCATCAGATTCGGCTGGTTCTCCAACGCAGTACGTACAGCCTGACGATAGAGCACGCGATCCGCCTGAGCACGGGTGGCGCGAACTGCCGGGCCTTTGCTGGCGTTTAGTATTCTAAACTGGATACCGGCATGGTCAATTGCAGTTGCCATCAGGCCGCCAAGCGCATCCACTTCTTTTACCAGGTGTCCCTTCCCAATGCCGCCAATCGCCGGGTTGCAGCTCATCTGTCCCAGAGTGTCGATATTGTGTGTCAACAGCAGGGTCTGTTGACCCATTCGCGCCGCAGCCATTGCGGCCTCGGTGCCTGCATGACCCCCGCCAATGATGATGACGTCAAAAGGATCCTGATAAAACATGGTAATTGCCTCGCATAACGCGGTGTGAAAATGGATTGAAGCCCGGGCCGTGGATTCTACTCAACTTTAGTCGATGGAGAAAGACTTCGGATCCTGGGTATTAAAAAGAAGATCTTTTTATTTAGAGATCTGTTTTATTGTGATCTCTTATTAGGATCGCAACTATCTGTGGATAAGGGCGATCCTTTGAATAAGATCAACAAGTTGTTGAGGATCATTAGCTGTGAATGATCGGTGATCCTGGTCCGTATAAGCTGGGATCAGAATGAAGGGTTATACACAACTCAAAAACTGAACAACAGTTATTCTTTGGATAACTACCGGTTGATCCAAGCTTTTAACCAGAGTTATCCACATAAAAAAGTACGATCTTTACAAATCTCTGAACAATGGATGCCAGGATCCCAACCAAATTTCAGCCGGATCTTCCGGAATTTCATGTTCCAGTACGTTGATCCTGAGCGTTTCACCGATCTGTTTCGCCCCGCAGGCCTTCAGTTCAGCTTCCAGCTTGTCAATCGCACCGCAGAACGTGTCATATTCGCGGCTTCCAATGCCGATGGCACCAAAGCGTACCTGCGAAAGATCCGGTTTCTGCTCGCGCAATGCGTCATATAAAGGTTGCAGGTTATCAGGAATGTCTCCCGCACCGTGCGTTGAGCTGATTACCAGCCAAACCCCGTGAGTTGGAACCTCGTCGAGCATCGGTCCATGCAGTATTTCGCTGGAAAAACCGGCGTCATCCAGCTTTTCTGCCAGATGTTCTGCTACATATTCCGCACTGCCAAGCGTGCTACCGCTGATAAGAGTGATATCTGCCATTGATCGCTACCTCGATGAAGAGGCAGCATTGTACGCTGTGAGCGAGTTGGGATCTACCTGTGGAAAACCAGGGGATTAAAAAAAGCGATCAGGGCTTGATGGTACGCATGATCGGGTTCTGCAACACGATCAAAGTTTCAGTGGACTGAATTTCATCAATTGTTTGGATCTTGTTGATAAGTACCTGTTGCAGGGCATCGATAGATTTACACATCACCTTAATAAAGATGCTGTAGTGCCCGGTGGTGTAATACGCCTCGGTCACTTCATCGAGACTTTCCAGTCTGGCCAGCGCTGACGGATAGTCTTTCGCACTTTTCAGGATAATGCCGATAAAGCAGCCGACGTCATAACCCAGTTGTTTTGGACTGACATCAATACGTGCGCCAGTAATAATCCCTGCCTGCTTCATCTTTTCTACACGAACGTGAATTGTCCCTGGACTGACGCCGAACTGTTTGGCTAATTCTGCGTAGGCGGTACGGGCATTTTCCATCAGGGCGTCAAGAATGCCGCGGTCCAGATTGTCGATCTGATAATTTTCCATAGGTTTTTCTTATGTAGATTGATGATTCACTCTATTTTAGACGTTAATTTTAACGAATCAAAATCGAAGTTGGCTTTTTGTTTGTTGATTATTGAATATTACCCTCATTCTGTTGCTTAATCATAGGCAACAGGACACAGGAGTACACATAATGAAAACCGCTTACATTGCCAAACAACGTCAAATTAGCTTCGTAAAATCTCATTTTTCTCGTCAGTTGGAAGAGCGTTTAGGTCTGATCGAAGTTCAGGCTCCGATCCTCAGCCGCGTAGGAGATGGCACGCAGGATAACTTGTCGGGCTGTGAAAAAGCGGTGCAGGTGAAGGTTAAAGCATTGCCAGACGCTCAGTTCGAAGTGGTTCATTCCCTGGCGAAGTGGAAGCGTCAAACGTTAGGACAACACGACTTTAGCGCAGGCGAAGGGCTGTACACGCATATGAAGGCCCTGCGTCCCGATGAAGATCGCCTCTCCCCGCTGCACTCAGTATATGTTGACCAGTGGGACTGGGAGCGCGTGATGGGCGACGGCGAGCGTCAATTTTCCACTCTGAAAAGCACAGTAGAGGCTATCTGGGCGGGAATTAAGGCCACCGAAGCTGCGGTAAGCAAAGAATTTGGTCTGGCACCGTTCTTGCCGGAGCAGATCCACTTTGTGCATAGCCAGGAGCTGTTATCTCGCTACCCTGATCTTGATGCAAAAGGTCGTGAACGTGCAATCGCTAAAGAGCTGGGCGCGGTGTTCCTGGTCGGGATCGGCGGTAAACTCAGTGACGGTCACCGCCACGATGTTCGTGCGCCAGATTATGATGACTGGAGTTCAGCCTCCGAGCTGGGTCATGCTGGTTTGAACGGTGATATTCTGGTCTGGAACCCGGTACTGGAAGATGCGTTTGAACTGTCTTCTATGGGGATCCGCGTGGATGCCGATGCGCTGAAACACCAGCTTGCTCTGACCGGCGATGAAGATCGCCTGAGTCTGGAATGGCACCAGGCGCTGCTGCGCGGTGAAATGCCGCAGACGATTGGTGGAGGGATTGGACAGTCACGCCTGACGATGCTGCTGCTGCAGTTGCCGCACATTGGCCAGGTTCAGTGCGGTGTGTGGCCGGCTCAGGTACGTGAAAGCGTCGCATCTCTGCTGTAAAAATTAACGCCGCCAGCGTCTGAGCAGGCGGCTTCGCATCCCGGTATCAAAGCGCCAGATATGATCGAAAATGCGCATGATGCCGGGTTTGCCATGTGCTGACATCGCCACCGCATGGAAACGATGCTGGTGCACTCGTTGCAATTCCCCCACTTTGTTGGCAACTTCGTCAGGTAATCGCTGGGCGATAAAATCCGAAATCACCACCGCATCGGCATCAAACCATTCCCGACCTTGCATACGTTCAATAATGGCGCGAAAACAGCTGGCAATGTCTGTACCACCGCGAAAACGCTGGCTTAAAAAACGGATTGCCTGCTCAATGCCTTCCGGACCGGATAGCTCATAGCGCACAACTTCTGTCGAAAATAACATGATGAAACAGCGACGGTTATCGGCGAGAGCCACGCGCATTAGTGCGAGGCAAAAGGCTTTCGCACACTGCTCATTAAATCCGCCCATCGATCCCGACGTATCGACGCAGACAATAAAGGGCCCGCGCGGCTGCTCGTCAAAATCCTGATGCACCACCGGTCGTTCCGTGACTTTCTCACGCCACGCTTCGCCGTGCAGGCGGTAAGTCAGCAGTTGTTTTTCCACCAGCCGACGGTAGAACTCGTATTCCAGTTCGGTAATGCCCAGCGTCGCCAGCTCCGGCGGTAGCAGGCGCAGGATATCGTCGCTTTGCTGGATGCCATCCACCTGCTCCGGGACGGTGGCCGGCTCGCGCACCAGGGTACGGAAGGTTTCCATTGGCGCATCTTTACGCGGCACGGATTTCGCCTCTCTGGAACGACCTAATTGCTCAGCCAGACGCTGGAGTTCAGGTTGTTGCGTCAGGAATTCGCCGTATTTCACCATCAGTTGATAATCACCGCGCTTGATTTGACCCGCGCTCATATCCCACAACCGACCCGCTGCGTTGTCATTTTCCGCCAGCACAGGTTCCAGTTGGCCACTGAGCGTCATCCGTTCCTGCACTTCACTGAGCAACTGTTCGCGTTCTTCTTCCAGTAGCTGCTGATTAAGCGTGGTGGTTTGAACCACCAGGCTCAGGCGCCAGCGCTGAAGAAAAAGCGTATGCAGTGCGGGCGTAAAAGTACTGTTGTTATCGACCAGTTGCTGCGCTTGTCCAGCCCATGGTGAGTGGAGTCGGTGCAGGAGCGCTAAGATTTGCGGTAGCTGGACGATAAACTGCGGAGTGGAGAGGAGCTGACTTTGCTGATAGCACATGACCTCTTCTGTGAGCTCCGGCGGTACGTGGGTATCTTTGAGGCGGTTACGTAACGCTTCACGCCAGCGGGGGACATCGTCAGTAATCGCTTTTTTTAGCCGGGGAAATTTTTTGAAAAAGACCGCCATCTGCGGGGAAGCCAGCAGTGCGATGATCATCTCTTCAATCATCCCCTCTTCGCCGACCGCCAGCATGATATTTAGCGTATCAAGGGTCAGCATTGTTGTGCCTGTCGGATCTGTGTTCCGACGTCCTGAAGGCTGGCTTCAATGCGGCCTAACCAGTCACTATGAATAAACAGACATTTTTGCTGTTCACTAAATTCGCTGTGCTGCTGGTGCCATTCGTTGTCGAGCGCTTCAAGCTGCTGCTTTATCTCATTGGGCATGCTTTCTTCTGATGCACCGGGTAGTGCCAGTCGGGAACCTTGCAAACTGACGTCGCGTACGACCAGGTGCTGAGCGCTGTCGACTTCCATATTCAGCGTCTGGGCAAATCCGATCCCGTTTAATTTTCCGCGGATCTCACCGCCTTTGGTTAACCACAGTTCCAGTGCGCTACGATCAAAAGCAATATGGATGACTTCCATATCATGCAGCTTCAGGGGCTTTTGCAGCAGTAATGTCACGATTGAGGATGTGGCTTCCGGCGGTAAATCATAATGAGGACGACGGCTGAACATGCCGCCCTGACGGATCACCGTAAACGCAGTTTTATCGCTTTGCTGCTGCTGGAGCTGGATGCGGCGCTGCACAATGCTGCCCAGACGCGTCAGCATGGCCTGTTGCTGCCAGGCGTGCCCGGTCATCAATATTTCCAACTGCTGCTGCATCAGATTCAGGCTTTGTGCGTCGTACCACAGGCAATCTTTCAACAGGATGAGATCAATAGGGACGACCGCATCACGTCCGCTAAAGAAGGCGCTGGCCTGGAGCAAGCGAATGGCTTTTTTCCAGCGACGATCGGACACGTAGGGGGCATTCGGCAGCGTGTCCAACTGTTGGCGTAGGGTGAAAATAAGCTCAAACACGCGATCGGGAAGCTTGATGGCGCCAATGTCCTTTTGCCACTGGTAATACTCTTCATCTGTCACCTGTAATGACGCCGGGACCGGGTTGTCGCTTTCATCCTGCTGGCTTAACAGCATCGAGCGGAAGTTGGCTTTGTCCTGAACTTTATCCAGCCACAGGCGTATCAGCATACGGTCGTACAGCGCTTCCAGGCTGCTGTCTGCTTCAGGCAGTTCGTTGGAGGCTGCCACCAGCAGGCGCATCGGGATTTTCTCTTCATGCGCGCCGTTGCGGAAATGGCGTTCGTTGATGGCGGTCAGCAGGGTGTTAAGAATCGCCGGGCCCGCCTTCCAGATTTCATCGAGAAAAACGATTTCAGCTTCAGGAAGATAGCCTGCCGTTAAGCGTTCATAGCGACCTTCGTCTTTAAGCGCCTGAATGGACAGCGGGCCGAAGACCTCTTCAGGTGTCGAGAAGCGCGTCATCAGGTATTCGAAGGCGCGCGCATTTTGGAAAGCAAACTTCAGTCGGCGGGCAATTAAGCTTTTCGCTATCCCGGGTGGGCCTAATAAGAAAACGCTCTCGCCGCTGAGTGCTGCCAGCAGACACAGACGAATGGCGTGGCTACGTTCATAAAGTCCCTTTTCCAGCGCATTGCTCAGACGGGAAATTCTTTCCGCTAATAAATGTGGGTGAGCCATAATGAAGTGGCGTCCTTTCGCCAAATGTACTGCGTGAACTGCGAGTATAGATGCTCCGCACCTGTACATTAATAGACTGAAGGTGCGCTAAGTATTCTTTGAGCCAGATTAATCTGGTCACATTTAGGGGTACGATTTTATGATTAATCGTGCATACTGTGCGCCTTTTTGTGGGCCAAGGGACGACGCACACATTTCTTATATATACACCAAATCAATCAATCTACACCAAGGTGGCAATGGAGTTTTCTCCTGGGATGGGGGGAATAACGAATGCAGCCCAGACGGAGTGGCGTGAAAGATGATGTGTATAAACGAAAGACGAGTCTATGAGCACTGATAATAAACAATCATTGTCTGCGATTACCCTTGCGGCCATTGGGGTTGTCTACGGTGATATTGGTACCAGCCCACTTTATACGCTTCGTGAATGTTTGTCCGGCCAGTTTGGTTTTGGCGTTGAACGTGATGCCGTATTTGGCTTTCTCTCGCTGATTTTCTGGCTGCTGATTCTGGTTGTTTCCGTTAAGTATCTGTCATTTGTTATGCGTGCTGATAACGCCGGGGAAGGCGGGATCCTGACGTTGATGTCGTTAGCCGGGCGTAATACGTCGGCGCGAACGACCTCGATGCTGGTGATTATGGGATTGATTGGCGGCAGCTTTTTCTATGGCGAGGTGGTGATTACGCCAGCGATTTCGGTGATGTCGGCGATTGAAGGTCTGGAGATTATTGCTCCACAACTGGACACCTGGATTGTTCCTCTCTCTATTATCGTACTGACCCTGCTGTTTTTGATTCAAAAACACGGTACCGGCATGGTCGGTAAGCTGTTTGCGCCGATTATGCTGATATGGTTCCTGGTACTTGCCGTGCTGGGTGCACGCAGCATTATTGCAAATCCGGAAGTGTTGCATGCCCTAAATCCGTATTGGGCTGTGCATTTCTTTCTGGAATTCAAAACGCTGTCCTTTATTGCGCTGGGCGCGGTGGTGCTGTCGATTACCGGTGTTGAAGCGCTGTATGCGGATATGGGTCACTTCGGTAAGTTACCGATTCGCCTGGCATGGTTCTCCGTCGTATTGCCTTCGCTGGTGTTGAATTATTTTGGTCAGGGGGCATTGCTGTTAAAGCATCCCGAAGCGATTAAAAACCCGTTCTTCCTGCTGGCACCGGACTGGGCGCTGATTCCGCTGCTGATCCTTGCCGCTCTGGCAACGGTTATCGCCTCTCAGGCGGTTATCTCCGGCGTATTCTCACTGACGCGCCAGGCTGTGCGTCTGGGTTATTTATCGCCGATGCGGATTATCCATACCTCAGAAATGGAATCGGGTCAGATCTATATTCCTTTCGTAAACTGGATGCTTTATTTCGCCGTGGTTATCGTGATCGTGAGCTTTGAGCACTCCAGTAATCTGGCTGCTGCGTATGGTATTGCGGTAACGGGAACGATGGTACTGACGTCCATTCTGTCGACCACCGTGGCGCGGCAAAACTGGCACTGGAATAAATACTTCGTCTTCCTGATTCTGGTGGCGTTCTTGTGCGTTGATATTCCGTTGTTCTCCGCGAACCTCGATAAACTGATTTCCGGTGGTTGGCTGCCTCTGACGCTGGGTCTGGTGATGTTCACTATTATGACGACCTGGAAAAGCGAACGCTTCCGTCTGCTGCGTCGCATGCATGAGCACGGCAACTCTCTGGAGGCGATGATTGCCTCGCTGGAGAAATCCCCACCGGTACGCGTGCCGGGAACAGCGGTGTATATGTCCCGTGCGTTGAACGTTATCCCGTTTGCGCTGCTGCATAATCTCAAACACAACAAAGTGTTGCATGAACGCGTTATTCTACTGACGCTGCGTACGGAAGATGCGCCCTATGTACACAATGTACGTAGAGTGCAGATTGAGCAATTGTCGCCTACCTTCTGGCGCGTGGTGGCCAGCTACGGTTGGCGTGAAACGCCAAACGTTGAAGAAGTATTCCACCGCTGCGGTCTGGAAGGCTTAAGCTGTCGGATGATGGAAACCTCCTTCTTTATGTCGCACGAGTCGTTGATTGTCGGCAAGCGGCCATGGTATCTGCGCCTGCGCGGCAAGTTGTATCTGCTGCTACAGCGCAATGCGCTGCGCGCGCCGGACCAGTTTGAAATCCCACCGAACCGGGTTATTGAACTCGGTACGCAGGTCGAGATTTAATGTTGTTAACGCCCTCTTTCATCGTGAAAGGGGGCGTTTTGTTTGACCCCTCTCAGTTTTCTTTTCATCTCATGATAATCCTTGCGAAACGTTTCGATGGTGATCACATTTTCGTAACGTCGCGGTGGTTTTCTGTCTACTCTTCGAACTACACTTATCTTCAGCGAAACGTTTCGCTAGTGGGGAAAGAAAATGAAGAAAGGCACGGTACTCAACTCTGAAATTTCATCGGTGATCTCCCGTCTGGGGCATACCGATACGCTGGTGGTGTGTGATGCAGGTTTACCCATCCCGAACAGCACAACGCGTATCGATATGGCATTAACCCAGGGCGTACCTTCTTTTATGCAGGTATTGGATGTGGTTACACGTGAAATGCAGGTCGAGGCGGCCATTCTCGCGTCGGAAATTAAACAACATAATCCGCAACTCCACGAAACGTTGCTCAGTCACATTGAGCAACTGCAACAACACCAGGGAAACACCATAGAAATTCGTTACACCACGCATGAACAATTCAAAAAACAAACCGCAGACAGTCAGGCGGTAATTCGCAGCGGAGAATGTTCTCCGTATGCGAATATCATTCTCTGTGCTGGCGTCACGTTCTGAGGCCATCATGAACGCATTACTGCAACTCAAAGGGATCGATAAAGCGTTCCCGGGCGTAAAAGCGCTATCCGGCGCCGCGCTGAATGTTTACCCAGGCCGCGTAATGGCGCTGGTGGGCGAAAACGGCGCGGGCAAATCCACCATGATGAAGGTGCTGACCGGAATCTACACCCGTGATGCCGGTTCCTTATTGTGGCTGGGTAAAGAGACCACCTTTAACGGCCCGAAATCCTCCCAGGAAGCCGGAATCGGTATCATCCACCAGGAGCTGAACCTGATCCCGCAACTCACTATTGCCGAGAACATTTTTCTCGGTCGCGAGTTTGTGAATCGCTTTGGCAAAATTGACTGGAAAAAGATGTACGCCGAAGCCGATCTGCTGCTCGCTAAACTCAATCTGCGCTTTAAAAGCGACAGGCTGGTCGGTGAGCTGTCGATTGGCGATCAGCAGATGGTCGAAATTGCCAAAGTGCTGAGCTTTGAATCGAAGGTCATCATTATGGATGAACCGACGGATGCCCTCACCGACACCGAAACCGAATCCCTGTTCCGCGTCATCCGCGAACTGAAATCCCAGGGTCGCGGCATTGTCTATATTTCTCACCGCATGAAAGAGATCTTCGAGATTTGCGACGACGTAACCGTCTTCCGTGACGGGCAGTTTATTGCCGAGCGTGAAGTCGCATCGCTTACCGAAGACTCGCTGATTGAAATGATGGTGGGACGTAAGCTGGAAGATCAGTACCCGCGTCTGGAAAAAGCGCCGGGTGATATTCGCCTGAAGGTCGATAATCTGTGCGGCCCTGGCGTAAACGATGTGTCATTCACGCTGCGTAAAGGCGAGATCCTTGGCGTATCGGGGCTGATGGGTGCCGGACGTACCGAGCTGATGAAAGTGTTGTACGGCGCATTGCCGCGCACCAGCGGTTACGTCACGCTTGATGGCCATGAAGTTGTCACCCGTTCGCCGCAGGATGGACTGGCTAATGGCATCGTCTATATTTCTGAAGACCGTAAACGCGATGGTTTAGTGCTCGGCATGTCGGTGAAAGAGAACATGTCACTGACCGCGCTGCGCTATTTCAGCCGTGCAGGCGGAAGCCTTAAACATAAAGATGAGCAGCAGGCGGTGGGTGATTTTATTCGCCTGTTCAATGTTAAAACGCCATCGATGGAACAGGCTATCGGCCTTCTTTCCGGTGGTAACCAGCAGAAAGTAGCGATTGCGCGCGGTCTGATGACCCGGCCAAAAGTGCTGATCCTCGATGAGCCGACGCGCGGCGTCGATGTTGGGGCGAAAAAAGAAATCTATCAGCTTATCAACCAGTTTAAGGCTGATGGGCTGAGTATCATTCTGGTCTCTTCTGAGATGCCAGAAGTATTGGGCATGAGCGATCGAATTATCGTTATGCATGAAGGGCATCTCGGCGGTGAATTCACTCGCGAGCAGGCCACTCAGGAAGTATTAATGGCTGCCGCTGTGGGCAAGCTCAATCGCGTGAATCAGGAGTAAAAAAGATGACTACCCAGGCTGTTTCTGGTCGCCGTTATTTCACTAAAGCATGGCTTCTGGAGCAAAAGTCGCTCATCGCTCTGTTAGTGCTGATCGCGATTGTTTCCACCATGAGCCCCAACTTTTTTACCGTTAATAACCTGTTCAACATTCTCCAGCAAACGTCGGTGAACGCCATCATGGCGGTCGGCATGACGCTGGTCATCCTGACGTCGGGTATCGACCTGTCCGTCGGTTCCTTACTGGCGCTGACCGGCGCGGTTGCGGCTTCGATTGTCGGGATTGAAGTCAATGCGCTGGTGGCTGTTGCTGCGGCTCTGGCGCTCGGCGCTGCCATTGGCGCGGTAACCGGGGTGATTGTCGCGAAAGGTCGCGTGCAGGCATTTATCGCGACGCTGGTGATGATGCTGCTGCTGCGCGGTGTGACCATGGTTTACACCAACGGTAGTCCGGTAAACACCGGGTTTACTGATAATGCCGATCTGTTTGGCTGGTTCGGGATTGGTCGTCCGTTAGGCGTCCCGACGCCGGTGTGGATCATGGGGATTGTCTTCCTCGCGGCGTGGTACATGCTGCACCACACGCGTTTGGGGCGTTATATCTATGCGCTGGGCGGTAACGAAGCGGCAACGCGTCTGTCCGGTATCAGCGTCAGTAAAATCAAAATTATCGTTTACTCACTGTGCGGTCTGTTGGCATCGCTGGCGGGCATCATTGAAGTCGCGCGCCTCTCCTCTGCGCAACCGACGGCAGGTACCGGCTATGAGCTGGATGCTATCGCCGCGGTGGTATTAGGCGGTACCAGCCTGGCGGGTGGTAAAGGGAGAATTGTTGGGACGCTGATCGGCGCATTGATTCTTGGTTTCCTCAATAATGGGTTGAATTTGTTAGGTGTATCCTCCTATTACCAGATGATCGTCAAAGCGGTGGTTATTTTGCTGGCGGTACTGGTAGACAACAAAAAGCAGTAACAACGATTACAGGACATCTTAAATATGAACATGAAAAAACTGGCTACCCTGGTTTCTGCTGTTGCGCTAAGCGCCACCGTGAGCGCGAATGCGATGGCGAAAGATACCATTGCGCTGGTGGTCTCCACCCTCAATAACCCGTTCTTTGTCTCCCTAAAAGATGGCGCGCAAAAAGAGGCGGATAAGTTGGGCTACAACCTGGTGATTCTGGACTCGCAGAACAACCCGGCGAAAGAGCTGGCTAACGTTCAGGATTTAACGGTTCGCGGGACCAAAATTCTGCTGATCAACCCGACTGACTCCGATGCCGTGGGTAACGCTGTGAAGATGGCTAACCAGGCGAAAATTCCGGTTATCACCCTTGATCGCGTAGCGTCTAAAGGCGAAGTGGTAAGCCATATTGCATCTGATAACGTGCTGGGCGGCAAAATTGCCGGTGATTACATCGCGAAGAAAGCAGGTGAAGGCGCGAAAGTTATCGAACTGCAGGGGATTGCCGGAACGTCCGCGGCGCGTGAGCGTGGCGAAGGTTTCCAGCAGGCCGTTGCGGCACACAAATTTAACGTACTGGCCAGCCAGCCGGCAGACTTCGACCGCACTAAAGGTTTGAACGTCATGCAGAACCTGCTGACAGCACATCCTGACGTGCAGGCCGTATTTGCTCAGAACGATGAAATGGCGCTGGGTGCGCTGCGCGCACTGCAAACCGCGGGTAAATCTGATGTGATGGTGGTTGGATTTGACGGCACACCTGATGGCGAAAAAGCAGTAAATGATGGCAAACTGGCTGCGACCATTGCTCAGTTGCCGGATCAGATTGGCGCGAAAGGCGTTGAGACTGCGGATAAAGTCCTGAAAGGCGAGAAGGTTCAGGCTAAATATCCGGTTGACCTGAAGCTGGTCATCAAGCAGTAATACCGATTCAGGCCGCTCGCGGCCTGATGGAGACATAAATACGCCATCGTTAGACCTGGTTCTGAAGATGAAAGCGTAAAAAGAAAAGCAGGGCACGCGCCACCCTAACCCGGTGGCGCACTTTGACTTGGAATACCTAACATGAAAACCGCAGGCAACCTCGTTGTTCTTGGCAGCATTAATGCCGATCACATCCTCAACCTTAACTCTTTCCCGACACCGGGTGAAACCGTAACCGGTAGTCAATATCAGGTGGCGTTTGGCGGTAAAGGCGCGAATCAGGCGGTTGCTGCAGGGCGTAGTGGCGCGAATATCGCGTTCATTGCCTGTACGGGTGATGACGATATTGGCGAAAGTGTTCGTAAACAGTTAGCCCGCGATAATATTGATATTGCCCCGATTAGCGTTATTTCGGGTGAATCGACCGGTGTGGCGCTAATTTTTGTGAATGCTGAAGGTGAGAACGTTATCGGTATACATGCCGGCGCGAATGCTGCTCTTTCTCCGGCTTTGGTAGAAGCACAGCGTGAGCGTATTGCGCAGGCGTCTGCGTTACTGATGCAATTAGAATCACCTATCGAAAGCGTGTTGGCTGCGGCAAAAATTGCCCATCAGAATAAGACCACGGTCGCCCTTAACCCAGCTCCGGCACGTGAACTTTCTGACGAGCTGCTGGCGCTGGTGGATATTATTACCCCGAATGAAACCGAGGCTGAAAAGCTGACGGGGATCCGGGTAGAAAATGATGAAGATGCGGCTAAAGCGGCGCAGGCGTTGCACGCGAAGGGTATTCGTACTGTACTGATTACCTTAGGGAGTCGCGGTGTGTGGGCCAGCGTAAACGGTGAAGGTCAGCGAGTACCGGGTTTTAAAGTTGACGCGGTTGATACCATCGCCGCCGGGGATACTTTTAACGGCGCGTTAATTACGGCGTTACTGGAAGAGACTCCGCTATCGGAAGCCATCCGTTTTGCACATGCTGCCGCGGCAATTGCGGTCACACGTAAAGGTGCACAGCCTTCCGTTCCATGGCGTGAAGAAATCGAAGCGTTTTTAAGTCAACAGAGGTAACGCTTGGCTACAATGAAGGACGTTGCCCGCCTGGCGGGTGTTTCCACGTCGACGGTTTCTCACGTCATTAATAAAGATCGCTTTGTCAGTGAGGCGATCACTGACAAAGTTGATGCGGCGATCAAAGAGCTTAACTATGCGCCTTCCGCGTTGGCGCGTAGTCTCAAACTGAATCAGACCCGCACTATTGGCATGTTAATCACAGCCAGTACCAATCCCTTTTACTCTGAGCTGGTTCGTGGTGTTGAACGTAGCTGCTTTGAGCGCGGTTACAGCCTGGTGTTGTGCAACACTGAAGGTGATGAGCAGCGTATGAACCGTAATCTGGAAACGTTGATGCAAAAGCGGGTAGACGGCTTGCTGCTGCTCTGCACGGAAACACATCAGCCTTCCAGAGAAATCATGCAGCGTTACCCTTCTATACCCACCGTTATGATGGACTGGTCGCCTTTTGATGGTGAAAGCGATCTTATTCAGGATAACTCCCTGCTAGGTGGGGATTTAGCCACCCAGCATCTGATCGAAAAAGGGTTTACGCGCATTGCCTGCATCACGGGCCCTCTGGATAAAACACCGGCGCGTCTGCGTCTGGAAGGGTATCGCGCGGCAATGAAGCGTGCAGGGCTGGCTATCCCGGACGGTTACGAGATCACCGGTGACTTCGAGTTTGGCGGTGGGTTTGAAGCTATGCAAACGTTGTTGTCGCATAAAGACCGCCCACAGGCTGTTTTTACCGGCAATGACGCGATGGCGGTCGGCGCGTATCAGGCTCTGTACCAGTCTGGATTGCGTATCCCGCAGGATATGGCGGTAGTCGGTTATGATGACATAGAACTGGCGCGCTATATGACGCCGCCGCTGACAACTATTCACCAACCGAAAGATGAGTTGGGTGAACTGGCCATTGATGTGTTAATCCACCGTATGGCGCAGCCCGCATTGCAGCAGCAGCGCTTGCAGCTTACTCCTGTTCTGATGGAGCGGGGGTCGGTTTAGGCTTATGCCGCTCTTTAATCAGATTGCGCCCATCTTTGGCTCTTAACAGCATAAACATCAGCGCCGATACGACGGTGATCGCGCCCATTGTAATAAAGGTATAGTGGAACTGCTCGACCGTATTGGTTCCTTCCATACCTTCGTAGATACGCAGAACCGCGGCACTAATGGCAACCCCTAAACTAATAGACAGCTGCTGCGTAACGGCTAAAACGCTGTTGCCGCTGCTGGCGTTCTCATCAGTCAAATCGGCCAGAGTAATGGTATTCATTGAGGTAAACTGAGTGGACATCGCCATACCTAAAATGAACAGTGGCAGAATTAGCATCCAGACCGGCATGGCTGGAGACTGCAAAGAGAACTGTGCAATCATCAGGCCGATGAATACTGTAATACCGACCAGCGTGGTCCGGTAGCCGAGTCGGCGCAATACCTGTGTCACCATTGATTTCGCGAGAATTGACCCCAGCGCTGTTGGAGCCATCATGCAACCGGCAATGAGTGCCGGGTATCCAAAGCCTACCTGCAGCATTAGCGGCATTAAGAACGGTACGCATCCCGTTCCCAGGCGAGTAGCAAGGTTTCCGGCGATGCCAACAGAAAAGGTTCGCGTTTTAAAGATAGGAAGCGCAATCAGCGGTGTCGGATGGCGACGCGCATGATGGATGTAGGCGAGCAGTAGCACAATGCTGGCGAGAATAATGCCAAGTGCGACCCAACTGGCAACAAGTTTCTCGCCAAACAACTCAACACCGCTGGAAAACAGTACCAGGCTTAGACCAAAGAGAAAGAAACCGGTCATATCGAAGCCGCGACGTGGGGTGGTGAAGTTCGGCATATATTTGCGGGCATAGAAGATACCGGCTATGCCGATGGGAATATTAATCAGGAAGATCCAGTGCCAACTGGCCCACGTTACCAGCACGCCACCCAGTACCGGACCTAAAATCGGTCCAACAAGACCGGGCATGGTCACGAAATTAAGTACGGTGAGCAGTTCGCTGCGCGGGTAAGCACGCAATAATGCCAGACGGGCAACAGGCATCATCATTGCTCCACCGATACCCTGTATCACGCGGAAAACCACCAGTTCACTTAATGAGCTGGAAAGTGCACAAGCCAGCGATCCCAACGTAAACAGGCTAACGGCAATCATAAATACGCGCCGGGTCCCGAATCTGTCAGCCAACCATCCACTCACCGGGATCAGCATAGCGACTGTCAGGGTATAGCTGATAATGGCTGATTGCATGGCAAGCGGGGAGCGGTTAAGACTATGTGCTATTGCTGGTAAGGCCGTGTTGAGGATAGTGGCATCTAATGCCTGCATAAAAAAGGCCATGGCGGCTATCCATGGCAACCCAGCCATACTGCGCGATTTCTTTTCTGACATAGATTATTTATCCGGGAGCTCGTTCGGTGCTATCAGTAATGCCTGACAGGCGGCAAAAGCGCGTTCGCCATCGCTATCTTCTATTGCATCGACAATGGACTGGTGCAAATCCAGCTTGACCACATCGTTATAGGTAATCGACGTAAAGTAGGTCTGATAAACGGAATGGAACAATGATGCGAAGGATATCAGGAATGGATTCGCGCTCATTTCATAAATGTGCTCATGCCAGGCAATATCAACTTCAATCCAACGTTCGCGTCTGAAGTTTCTTTTCAGCTCGACCATTTCTTCCATTAGTGTATTGAGATGAGCTTTCTGCTCTGCCGTACCAATCGTCGCCGCCAGTGAACAAGCTTGAGGTTCCAGGCTAATACGCATCACCAGAAAGTGTTTGATGACCTGTGGGAAATTATCTTCCGTCATCCACCAGGTGAGCAGCTCCTGATCGAGGAAGTTCCAGTTTGCCTGCGGCATAACGCGTGTACCAATACGTGGGCGCGGTAATACCATACCTTTAGCCGTTAATGTCTTAACTGCCTCCCTTACTGCAGTTCGGCTCACGCCAAACTGATCGCCCAACTCAATTTCACCTGGCAGGATAGCGCCGGGTGCGTATTCACCTTTTAATATTCTTTGAGCCAGCTTTTCTGCCAGAACATAGGAAAGATTCTTTTGGGCAGCTATCTGTTGGGCATTTAAAGGCATGAATGTTCTTCCTTACGCTTTTTCTTATTCATTAGTATGCCATCAGGGAGTGTGATTGCGGCTGCAAAAACGGCAAATTGCTTATTTTATGGCATGTTAATGGTGGTTTTGGTGAAAAAACACGCATTCGGAAAGTTATTTTAAATTTCCCCTTGTCAGCCTGAAATAACTCCCTATAATGCGCCTCCACTGACACGGAACAACGGCACGCAAGC